>CANQCS010000101.1 GCA_947589745.1 uncultured Oscillospiraceae bacterium | reverse complement strand
ACCTTTTTCCCGTCCAGCTCCAGATAGATGTCGCAGCTGGTGGGGAATCCTGTCATTTCCATTCTGTTTCCTCCTTATACGATTCTTCAATGAAAGCCATATATCGTCACCGTGTGAGAAATGTAGGAATTGCAATGCTTTGGTAGCGATATGAAAGTTCTTTTTGATGCTTTTTCTTTCAAGAAAAAGTATTAAATGGTGATGTGGGCGGTCAGATAGATCTGATTGAGGCCGTGGGCCACCGCGAAGCTGAATTCCACCAGGCACACCGTGGGGTCCTCCTCGCTGACCGCCACCACCACGTCGCCGTAGCTGTCGATGATCTCGGCCCGCAGCTTGTTCTCCAGCTCCACGATGACCTGGGCGCGGATCGCGCCTCTGGTCTGCACCGTGTTTTTGGTCCGAGAGAACCGGGCGCGGAGGCTCTGCCGGATCGCGGGGATCACATCATCCGCGGTCAGAATGGTGGTCAACTCCCGCCAGGTGGTGTCCTGAATGTCGCCGGTGGTGGTGCGGGTGGTGATGCCCCGGATGGGGGAGACGGTCCCGCCCACCGCCTCCAGCGGCGTTACGCCGCCCCGGACCAGCAGGTCCACGGTGTTGTCGTCGTACAGCTCGCTGACGCCGCCCAGGCCGTACAGCTCCGAGCCGTTGAGGGGGATCGTGGGGTCGCGGGTCACCGCGATGGCCGCGGCCACCGCCGCCGCGGCGAACACGCCGGAGAGCGTCTTGCCGTTGGCATCCAGCACGTCCGGCCCCACCAGGACCATGCGCTCACTGTTCAGCGCCTTGGCCCGTCCGGTCAGGTCCGAGGAGGACGCCTTGTTCATCCCCACAACGCCGATGCGCTCCTTCCGGGCCGCAGAGGCGGCCTCCAGGCTGCTCCGCAGCACCTGCTGCACCGTCAGTTCGCCGCTGTCGCACACCACGATATGCACGTCCTCCAGCGACTCCAGCGCTTTGAAGGCGCTCTCGTAGTCCTCGCCGCTCACCGCCACGGCCTCCACCGTAGAGGCGCCCCCCAGAAACAGGAGCCGCAGCAGGGTGGACATACCCGGAGACGCGGGCAAGTCCTCTCCGAAGGCGCTGACGCCGGCCTCATAGCTAGTCAGCGTGACCGGCTGGTTGGTGGCGCCGGAGACGGCCTTGGCCGCCACGCCTACCACCTGGACGGCCTTGCCGCTCAGGATGGTACTGGACGCGTCGTAGGAGGAGTACACCCCCGGACGCTCGTGAATGATGGTTTTCACTTTGTCAATGCTCCTTTCAGAATAAAATCGCTCAACAGGGTCCCGTCCTCACTAGCCTTGGCGGTGAAAAACGCGCCGCACCGCAGGCTCCCGCGCCGCAGGAACATGCCGGTATCCGCGTCCCAGACCGTCTCCTCCCACTTCAGCTCCGTGGGCTTCAGGCCGGAGGGCAGCTTTCCCAGCACCGCCTGGTGCAGAGTCTCCAGGGCTCTGTCGCAGGCCCCGGCCCCTTTCTCGGGCGGGCCGTAAATGTCCAGGGAGATGGTCAGCTCCAGCTGCATCCCGTAGACCTCCTGGTAGACCTGGGTTTTCGGATCGAGCCTCTGGCCCAGATAGCTGCCCAGGGCGCCGCCCCGGCTCTCGCCGGTGCGCAGCCCCACAGCCACCACCGGCTCATGGTAGTCCCTGACCCACCCGGGGGCAAAGGCGATCCGGGCGGACAGCCCGGCCTCCTCCAGCGCCCCGGCGATGGCCTCCTTCACCTGCTCCAATCCGCTCATGCAGCCGCCTCCCTGGCCGGGCGCAGCAGCGCCCAGTAGTAGGCGACCTCGTCCCTCCAATACACGGGGCGGGCCTCCTGCACGGTGAAGCGCATCTCCCCCAGGGCCACCTGGTCGCCGGGATGCAGCGCCAGGCCGCCCTGCCCGAGGTAGCGCCACCGCTGCTCACTGGCCGCGCCCAGCGCCGTCACCGCCACCGGCGGCTCCAGCTGCTCTTTCAGGACCGGCTGAACGAAGGCCCTGACCTCCGCCGGCTCACCACTCTGCCGGAGCGTGACGGTCACGGTCTGCCCATACCTGGCCAGGACGTTCTCGAACCGTCCCTTCATCCCCGTACCCCCACGAAGGCGAAACCGTCGTCGCCCCAGTAGGGTGCCATGAGGATGGAGACATGCCGCCGCAGCATGGCGGCGATCTCGCAGTTGTCGCTGCCGCTGCCGGTCTTGACGCTCACATCCCCTGCGGTGAACTGCTCCATGTCCCCGCCGTCCCGGCAGGCGATGAGCCCCGCCGCCGCCAGCATCGCCGCGCTGCAGATCACCGCGTCCTCACAGTTCTCCACCGTCAGTCCGTCCCGCAGACGCCCGGCGGACTCCGCCTCAGCGGAGGTGGCCAGCGCGTCCAGCAGGGGCATCTCCTTCTCCGTTGCCTGTGCGATGGCGTCCGCCATCTTTACGATTCTTTCATGCATTTTCTCTATCTCCTTTTCGTTTTATATTGTTTCTCAATTTTCTTTCAAGAAAAAAGGATTAAATCGTCAGCACCTTGCCGGCGTCGGTGTACAGCTTGGCAAAGCCGGAAATACTGGTGATGGCGGCCCGCTCCACCTGCCGGTCGATAAGCTTGTCATACTCTACCATCACGTCCCCGGCGCAGACCATCTCCAGCGCGTAGTTGCGGTCCAGGCCGATGAGCTTGCCCTCGGGCATGGCACTGGTGCGCAGCAGCGTGGCGCCCAGGGGGGAGGTCAGCGTGCCGGTGCCCTGGAAGTTGAGCCCGGTCAGCGGGTTCTGGAACTCCTCCATCTTCAGCATCTCCAGCATCACCGCGTTAGGCACCAGGATGGTGTTCATGGTGTAGGGGTCGAACTGGGCCCAGAAGTCCAGCAGCGCCTCATAGGTCAGCGTGCCCTTGGTGCCGCCGATGGGCTCGGTGCCCACCGTAAAGGCCGCGGCGGGGTTGTTGTTGCCGTCGCCGTCGGTGATGACCTTGATGGCGTCCTCCAGGTGCATCCTGGCGATGTGGCTGCCGATCTGCCGCAGGGTGATGGAGAACAGGTCCAGCCGCTGGAACCGGATGGCCTCATAGGAGGCCACCAGCATCCGGCCCCGCTTGTGGAGCTTCACCAGATTGCTCTGGGTCCGCACCGTGGTCTGGGGCAGCTGGGCGCCTTCCTCCACCCGCTTCAGGCTCTTCTCGTCCTCGCTGGGCACGGAGGAGATGGAGCGGTAGTCCATCCCGTCGAACTGGGTGGTGGTGGCGGTGATGGAGGGCAGCACGTTGTCCTCCTCCATGCCCTGGCGCACCACACGGGACACGAACTCGGGGAACAGCACCGCCGACTCGGTGGTGCGGAAGAACTTCTCCACCGCGTCGGACCGGCTGCCCTTCACGTGGATGTCGAACCGCTTCAGCTGCCGCTGGAAGGCGTCCAGGCCCTCCAGGGGGGTGCCGCGGTAGTTCTCGCTGGGGTCGGCGGCCTCCAGCACCTGAGTGAAGGACTTCCCGGCCTCGCCGTACATCCCCTTCTCCAGCTTCAGATTATCATAGGTATAACTCATAGTCGTCTCTCCTCCTTGTATTTTTACAGCAAAATGGTCACGGTCTTGTCGATGGTGTCCACGTCGGCCACCAGGCAGCTCACGCCGGTCTCGGCGGTCTTGACGCCGCCCTTGCCGTCGGCCTGGAGGGCCTTGAGGCCCACCTCCGGCGCGGTGCCGGTGTACTTCACGGTCACGAACCCCCGCACCAGCACCGTGCAGGCGTCGTCCTTGCAGCACATGGTCACGCCGCAAAATGCATCCCCATCGGTGCAGGCGGACACGGTGCCCGCCGCGCTCATCTTCACCACATGGCCCTCGGTCAGCCCGCCGCCCAGGAAGGTAGCGCAAACCTGGCCCACACCCTCAAAAGAAACGCTCATTTCAAAATTCTCCTTTTCATCAAAAATGATCGGCTCCATTTCCCCGGCTCCCGCCGTCCCCGTGCGGAAATACCGGGTCTCAGCGCCTTGATTGTGCTTGCAAAAAGTTCAGTGTGTTAAAAAAACTCCGCAGAGTTTCGTCCTTTTCCGAAACTCTCACACCTGGAACGCCTTATCCTCCTCATTGAAGATCACAGCCCCCCTGGGCTTCAGCTGGACCTCCGGCCCGTAGGCGGCATCCACCCGCCCCTTGTACACCCGGGTCAGCTCCTTCAGCTCGCGCTCGGTCAGCCGGTCGGCGGCGGTGGAGAAGATCGCCAGGTCCATGGTTTCGTCGGCCATACCGGCCAGCCGCACCAGCTCCTTGCGGAGCCCCGTCATATAGGACCGGCCCATCTCCGCCTCGCGCTCCAGCTCCTCCCACTGCTCCAGATACCCCGGGTGTCCGGCCAGCAGACGGCGCAGGCCCAGCCCGTCCTGCTCAAAGCCCTTGATGACCCCGGCTTTCCGCTGGGAGGGCACGGCCACGAAGCTCCACTCGTAGGCGTCCGTGGGTTCCTGGAGGGTGAACCAGCACAGCCTGCCGTCATACCGGCGGCCGCCCTGGTGGCCGCAGCCGTTCTGTCCGCACACGGAGCACACCCGCTTGGCCACGCTGCACCCCACGCTGACCTCCTTCTTGATGCCCGCCTCGATCTCCTCGATGAGCTCGTTGTTCTTCTCGCTGCGCAGCATGTAGGCGTAGCCCTTCAGATACCGGCAGGGGTCCCCGGCCAGGGTCTCGCCCTCCTCCCGGCACACCTCGGTCTTATAGAGCCGGGCCGTCTGGCCCCCGGCGGACCAGTTGTGGTCGAAGATGCCGCTCTTGCCGATAAAGAGGCGGCTCAGCTTCTTCAGCGCGTTCTCGTCGAACCGCTCCCAATCCCGGTCGATCTCGTTGTCGCACAGGCGGATGGCGAAGGTATATACCTGGTCGCTCCGCAGCTCGGTCCTGGACAAACTGTTGATAAGGGCCATATCCTCCGCGGATACCTCATGACGGATGATGCTGCCCGGCTGTTTTCTGATATTCATAGTAATTGCTCCTTTCCTTCATTTCCGCCGCTATTCCCGGCGTTTCTTTCCATTTTGTTATTTTCGATGGCCAGCCGTCTGGTCTGTTCTTTGTACCAGTTGGCCTTGGCCTCCTCTACCAGGTCTTGCAGATTGATGTCGTCCCAGACGACCTGGGGCTCGCAGGCGTACCCGTGCATTCTGAGCCACAGCCGGCACACCCGCTCCACCGCCGGCGTCAGTGCCCGGCGGATGGCGGTCATCTCGGTGGTGAGCATATCGGCCTGCTGGGTGCTCATCCGCTCGGTGCTGGACCAGCTCAGTCCCAGCATAAAGGGCGGGATGCCGGTCTTGCTCACCAGCTGCTCCAGGATCTGCCGGATGGGCACAGAGCTGTCCAGGATCTGGTTGTCCGCGCCGATGACCTTGATCTCCACGTCGCCCACGGCCACGAAGTCCCGGACGCTGCCGCTTCGGGTGTCCTCCATGGCCCGGCTCCACTCGTGGGCCAGCTGCCGGGACCGCTCCTGGGCCATGCCTCGCTCCCACTCGCCTTCCTGGGGCTTGTACACCACGGCGAACCGGACGTTTCCCATACGCTCCCAGTTCTGCCCGATGGCGTGATAGATTTTACTGAGCAGCTCCGTGAGAAACGGCATACTTCTCAGCAGCGACACCCCGTAGGGTGCGTAGGTCTCCGGGTTAAAGGGCGTGAACAGCAGGAGCTGCTGCCGGGGCAGGGGAACGATTTGTCCATATTGGTCCATGGAACACAGCTGGAAATCCAGCGGCCCCTCGCCCTCCCGGATCTGCACATCCTCGCTTCTTCCGCACAGCACGGCGGCGATGTCGGTCCCGTCCCTGGTCAGCACGATCTCGCCCACGCCCTGGCCGAACACCAGCAGGGAGTCCATGTACTGGTCCAGGAAGGCGTTGATGCCTCTCTGTCCCCGTCCCACGTTCACCTGCTCCAGGAACCGTTTCAGTTCCCGTTCCGCCTGCGGGTCGTCGCACGCGGCGGAAACGCCGCCGCACAGCCGGATAATTTTGTAGATGCAGGCATCCACCACCGGCACGGCCTCCCGGATGGCCCGGTACAGCCTTGTTTCGCCCCTCTCCAGGGGCACATAGCCCCTGAGCATGGAGAAGGGCTGTCCGTCGCCCCTCCAGATCTGCGGCGTGGCCGCCGCCGGCACCGGTTCCACTGCCGGGGCCGCCGGCAGCGGGGGGGCTTTCTTTTTAAAAAGTCTCATGGTCAACTCCTTTGTCTGCCGCCCTCCGGGCGGCAGGAGGTTAATCCCTGCCGGGACGGGGTATGCGGGGCCTCCGGCCCCGCGCCCTGGGGTACTTTTCCTTTGCGGGAAAAGTACCCAAAAGCGCCCTTAAGAAAACCAAGAATGGTTTTCTTAAGAATCTTTCCTTATGTTTTTGTTTAGTTTTGCGCTCCCCCTTTCGTCTGTCCTGTCTGAACCGAACCGGGTCCCGTGTATGGGATTCTGCGGCTGTTTCAGTATGTTCACAAGAAATACCAGCAAAAATCCCTCGGCTCGCTCCACGTTTCGGGGTGCTACTTACCCTTCGTGCGCCATGCCTACCTCGCGAGTACACAGGTCTCATCTCAACCGACAACAACCGCGCCATCAATTGCGTAGTAGAACGGAGCAACCGGCAGTAAGAATACGGAAAAACAAACCAGCACCCCCGATGAAAGCTTCCTCTGACCCCTAGTCCCACCATCCATCTGCCCTTAACGTCCTTCCCACAGAGGGGATTCTCAAGGGGGCTTTGGCCCCCTTGAGCAACTTTTTGGTTACTTTTTGTTTGCACAAAAAGTAACCCAGGGTGCCGGCAGGCACTGAAAGACAGTTTAAGAGGTGGTAGGGGCCGGAGGCCCCTACTGGACAGCACTGGGGGGCGGAGCCCCCCAGGCCCCCCGTCCCGGCGGGCCTACGCCCGCCGGGACACAGAACAGAACGCCCCCGAGGACCCCCGCCGGGGGTCCTCCGCCACCGTGGCGGCAAAATACCGCATATCGTCCATGGCGTGGTCGTTGTCCTTGTGGGGCGCGTCGCGCCCCATGCTCTCCTCGCTCCAGCGGTACAGCGTGATCTCCCGCAGACAGTCCGCGCAGGTGTCGCAGATCACCAGCCGCCCCTGCTTCAGCAGGTCCGCGGTGATCCGGATGCCCGAGAGCACGTCGTTGTTGGCCTTGATCACGCGGTATCCCGCCTGACGAAGAGTGGTGATAAAGCTGGCGGCGGACGGGTCCACCGCCACGCAGCGGATCTCCTTCCCGGCGCAAAGCCGGTCCAGAGCCTCCGCGTACTCTTGGTCCGTGAGCTGGACGCCGGTCTGCCGGGATGCATAATAATACTCTTTTACCCGGTACCAGACGCCTTCTCGCAGGCCCCAGAGTCCGAAGGAACAGGGATTCGCGGTGCCATAGTCCACAGAGACCGCGTACTCCTCCATTTCCCCCTCCGGCACGGGCTGCGCGTCCCGCGCCGGATCGAAGAAGTCATAGATCAGTCCCTTGGCGGCGGTCCATTCCCCCAAAATGAACCGCCGGTAGAAAGCCCCGCTGTAGCTGGAACGGTAGCGCTGGCGGATGCGTGCGGAGAGGGAGGGGTTGTCCTCCATGGTGAAGTGGAGGTAGAGCGCGCTGCGGCTCTCGGCTTTCAGGATCCACTCCTGATAGAACCAGTGCTGGGGCCCCTCGGGATTGCAGTTGAACCACAGCCGGGACCCGGTGACGCTGCACCGGGCGATGGCCTGCTCCACAAAGCTCCTGGGCATCAGCGCCACCTCGTCCAGGAGGACGCCGGCTAACGTCACGCCTTGGATGAAGGCCGCGCTGCCCTCGTCCTTGCCGCCCATCAGGTAGAACCGGTTTTCCCGGTTCCCCTTTCGGATCAGAAGCAGGTTTTCGCTCCGTTTTTCCCGGCAGTGGAACCCCAGCTCACCCAGGGTCCCGGTCAGCTCCTGCAGGAGGTTCCGGCGCAGGGAGACCACGCTCTTGCCGCAGAAGGCGAACTGCTGATTCCGGAAGGAGCTCATGGCCCAGCATACAAAGCTCAGCCCCATGCACAGCGTCTTGCCGCTGCGCACGGCCCCGTCGCAGATGATCGCGTCATACCGTTCATCGGGACTTCCCGGCGCCCACCACCGCATGACCCGCTTCTGTTTTGGGGAAAATCGCTTGATCTTCATAGGCTTGTCCAATCCTCACTTCCATAGATCTGCAAATCCGCCGCGCCGCTCCGTCGGGTCCAGCCTTCCCGTCGGGCGGCCGCTCCTGCCCGCGATCCCGTGCCTCCCGGCGTGGAAGCCCCGAGGCTTTACAGTTCGGCGTGTCAAAAACCTCGTAGAGTTTCGCCGCCGCAGCGGCGAAAAAGAGTGGAAATCCGTTTTTTCCGGCGGCGTGTACGTCGGAAAAAACACTCTGCGCGGAGCGTGCGTCGAACTTGTGCGCCTTTGGCGCTCAAGTGAGGCGCGAAGCGCAGCGAAACCCCTTGTCTGAAAAGGCCGCAGGCCTTTTTCGACAGGTTTATTCCTCCGTTTCCTCCAGCGCCTCCAGCAGCGCGCTCATGCCGTCTTCTCCGCCGCCCACGCAGTCCAGCAGCAAGGAGATCGCCTTCACCCTGTCCACGAATTTGATCTCTACGCTCCCGGCGCTGTTGAGCTTGAACTCACTGACGCACCACAGGTCCAGGTCGCCCACATAGGTATCTTTGGGCTCCTGGGCCAGCGCGATGGCGTCATTGGGTCTGGACAGCGCCACCTTCCGCAGCGCCTCCACCAGCGTTTCCCGATCCGCGTCCATTGTCCTCACCGTCCCTTCACATATAGGGCGAAAACCCCCAAAAGTTGCATACTTTCGTGCAACCTTTTTGAAAATTTTTTTGAAAAAATTTTTGACCTCTCCGGGGACGCTTCTTAAAATTCCGGAGATTCGCAACAATTTCAATGTAAAATCAGGAAATATATTGCGCACATGATTCGTTTTTGGCAGAATTTCACTCGTTTTGAACGCTTATCATTTTAAAGCAAAATGCCGGCTGAAAAAGCAAGGTCACCGTGGGGCCCAACCCAACTTATCAGAAAAGCCGCGAAGAGCTTTGCGCCGCGCCGTTAGCTTTCGGCGAGCCTAGGACGGCCCACGGCGCACCCCCAAAAAGGCCTTGTGTTTCCGTGCAGAACAGGGTATAATGAAAGTGAAATTTCAGATAGGGAGGTGCGGCGCGTGGTCTATACGGAAAGCGATATCAAACAACTCGTGGCCCCTGTTGCCCGAAAATACGGACTGCGCGCGGTCTACCTGTTCGGTTCCTACGCCCGCGGCGAGGCGACAGAAGCAAGTGATATCGACCTGCTCATTGACACCACAGGAACGGCCATCAAAAGCCTGCTTCAATTGGCAGAGGTATACTGTGCGTTGGAAACAGCCTTGGGTAAGCCGGTAGATGTCATTACCATCAGCTCACTGGAACAAAAAGCGTGTATGCCGAGTGAGGAGCGTTTCCGGGAGCAAGTCAAAAAGGAACGGGTGGAACTGTATGCTGTCGCCTGATATGCAAAGGCTGGAACATATACGGGACTATTGCGACGAGATTCAGAAAACCATTGCCCGCTACGGAAAATCATTTGAGATTTTTGACACCGACGCGGATTATCAGAGGTCTGTGTCGTTCTGCATTCTGCAGATTGGGGAACTCAGCGGCAAACTATCGGAGGAGTTTCGGAGGGAGACTGCGGGACGTATCCAGTGGGGTCCGATCAAGGGGATGCGGAATCTGGTAGCGCACAGCTACAGCAGCATGAGCCGGGATATCATCTGGGAGACGGCAGTCATGGATATCCCGGTACTGAGAGAGTTTTGCAGCGAACAGTTGAAGAACTGCCAATGAGAGCAGCAAAACGGGGAACGGCCTGGGATGGGGCCGTTCCCCGTTTGTGCATTTGAAAATTTGTTATTAAGGCGCGGCTCAAAGTACATCAAATAAAAAAGCTTTACATTTGCGGCGGGTTGGGATATATTAAGTAGGTAGCGTATGTACTCTACTATTGTGTTGACAATGTTTTCTGATTGACCATGCTTACGAATTGAGAACAGCGGTGATACATCGCTTTTGATGTATCACCGCTGTCTTCCGCGTGCCTCCAGAAAAAAATTTTCAAAAAGGTTGCACACCTCCGTGCAACTTTTGCCCCTTTTCACCCCATATATAAAAGCACCTTTTTCCGGGCACGCATCCCAATGGGTCTGCGGCGGCCCCATCCGACGGCATTTCCGTCTGACAGACCTCCGCCGGAGCAATCCTCCACTGTGATCACGTTTACAGCGGCGAGATCGACAAAAAAAGTCAATAAAGTGTCAAAAATCGAAAAATGGTCCCATATATGATTGTTTTCTAAGGAACCATCAAGGTGGACCTCAGCAACGAGATTGTCAAAAAGCATTACAAGTGTGTCAAAACGGTAAAAATGGGCGTATTAATGATTGTTGGGCTATCACAGCCCCCAACCCCACACCAAGGCCATGCCCATGATACATATATATTATTGAGGGCCAACCCCCTGCCGTATGAAGCCACCGCCCAATCAGCCCTTCGGCCCCCCAATCCGTCGCGGCCCATTCGGCCGCGCCACCTTTCCCCCTCGGGGAAAGGGCGGCAGTCAAGGAAAAAAGCATCCCAGTGCACACCCTGACTAAACTCTCTGCCCGACGCCCCCGCCCCCTCACCCCGCGAATAGAACCATCTATCCCCGGCGTAGTGGAACGGAGCAGAACGCAGTTGGACAAGCACAAAAC
>CANQCS010000100.1 GCA_947589745.1 uncultured Oscillospiraceae bacterium | reverse complement strand
GCATATAATTACCCCCCTCATTCCTCTTGCGGGTATTATGACACATTGTTCTATATTATGCAACCTTTAGTTTTTACGAACCACTAGAATAAAAAGGCAAACTTCATATAGGAGAACAAATATGGAATGTAAAGGCTATCAGAAAAAGGTTATTTCCGACCTGACCCGCTATCTGGAGCTGCTGAACGAGACTCGGAGCAGCGCCGCGGCCTACACCCGCCTCTGGCAGGAAAAGAGCGTACCCGTGGGCCTGGGCGGGTTGCCCCGGTATCAGGAGGTCATCCCCGGCGTGCCCACCCTCTGCTTTAAGGTGCCCACCGGCGGCGGCAAGACTTATTTGGCCTGCAACGCCATCCGGCCGATCTTTGACGCGCTCCCGGCCACCAAGGCCCGCGCCGTGGTCTGGCTGGTGCCGTCGGACGCCATCCTGACCCAGACGGTGAAGTGCCTGAAGGACCCGAACCATCCCTACCGGCAGAAAATCAACGTGGACTTCGGTGGGCGGGTGACGGTCTATACCAAGCAGGAGCTACTGAACGGACAGAATTTCAACCTCACGGCGATCACGGAGCAGCTCTCCGTGATGGTGCTGTCCTACGACTCCTTCCGGGGGCGGGGCAAAGAGGGCCTGAAAGCCTATCAGGAGAACAGCGCCCTGGCCGCCATCTCCCAGGGCCTGGGCAAACCCCAGCAGCCCATCGAGAACGCCGATGAGACCGCGCTGTTCCAGGTTATCAACCAACTCTCCCCGCTGGTCATCGTGGACGAGAGCCACCATGCCCGGTCGGAGCTGAGCCTGGAGATGCTCAAAAACTTCAACCCCTGCTTTGTGCTGGATTTGACCGCCACCCCGAAAAAGCAGAGCAACATCATCTCCTATGTGGACGCGGTGCAGTTGAAACGGGAAAATATGGTGAAGCTGCCGGTCATCGTCTACAACCGGGACAACCAGGGCGAGGTGTTGGCGGACGCTGTGGACCTGCGGCGCAGGCTGGAAGAACTGGCCGTCCAGGGGGAGGCCAAGGGAGGCCGCTACATCCGGCCTATCGTACTGTTCCAGGCCCAGCCCAGGGGCAAGGAGGACAGCACCACCTTTGAGAAACTGCGGGACAGGCTGGTGGAGGCCGGCATTCCTGCCGGGGAGATCGCTATTCGTACCGCTGACGTGAACGAGCTGAAAAACGTTGATCTCCTGTCGCGGGACTGCCCCATCCGTTACATTATCACGGTGAACGCCTTAAAGGAGGGCTGGGACTGCCCCTTTGCATATATCCTGGCCTCCCTCGCCAACAAGACCAGCAAGGTGGACGTGGAGCAGATTTTAGGGCGCATCCTCCGCCTGCCTAATACCCGGAAGAACAGCGCCACCGCGCTGAATATGTCCTATGTGCTGACGTCCTCCAACGACTTTGACACCACGGTCAAGGGGATCGTCAACGGGCTGTATAACGCCGGTTTCAGTGACCGGGATTATCGGGAGGCCGCTCCCGCACCCGTGCCGCCGGCACCCCAGCCGGAGTTTGAGCAGACGGCGATCCAACCGCAGAATCCTCTGCAGGAGGAAAAGCCGGACGAGGAGTATCTGGACTTTGACCCCGCCGCCGTGGGCCGTGCCATTGAAGCCAGGGAGAGCAACACCCAAGAGCGTGAAAATCTGGCCGGTATGCTTGCCGCGGCGGAGCGGACAGGCCAGGAGTATGAGCAGACAGTTGAGCAGAGCGGCGACCCTGTGACGGACGATCTGCCCTGGGAGGTTCGGGATATGGTGAAGCGCTATCCGGTCAAGCCGGAGTTTTTGCCCGATGTGGAGAGCATCTGCATCCCGCAGTTTTTCCATGTCATTCCCCAGACGCTGTTCACCGACGGGAACGTTGAATTACTCAGCAAAGAGCAGTTGGCCGAGGGCTTTACGCTGAAAGGCAAGCCCTACGCCATCGACTTCGGCACGGCGGACAACGAGATTGCCGAGGTGGACGTGCGGGAGGAAGAAGGCGGCCTGCCCAAAGTGTTCCAAATGAAGGACGAGAGCCAACGGTATTTCAAGGAGTATTTCAACTCCCTGCCGCCGGAGAGCCGGGTGCGCCAGTGCAAGGATATGATGTTCCACCAGTTGAACAAGATGGATCAGGTGGACGCCGGGGAACTGCGTGCCTATGTGGACCGCATCGTGGGCGACATGGACAGGGACCAACTGGCCGCTATGGAGAAATCTCCGCTGGGCTTTGCCAACAAGATCAAGGCGCAAATCGAGGTGCTGCTGACCCAGCACTACCGAGAGGTGTTTGACCGCTGGCTGGACACAGAGAAGATTGTGTGCAGGCCGTCCTACCGCCTGCCGTTAGAGATCCATCCGGCCAGGGACACCACGCCCATTGGCGGGTCCCTGTATCAGGCCGAGGAGGATGTCAACAATCTGGAGCGCAGGCTCATCATGGCCCTGACTGCCCTGCCCAACGTCAAGTGGTGGCATCGGAATGTGGAGCGTCGAGGGTTTTGCATCAATGGCTTCATCAACCACTACCCGGATATCATGCTGATGACCCAGAGCGGCAAGATCATCATGGTGGAGACGAAGGGTGAGCACTTGAAGAATGATAACAGCCGGGAGAAAATCGCGCTGGGCAAGGCGTGGCAGAATGCCGCCGGGAGCCAGTACCGGTATTACATGGTGTTCGAGGACGACGTGGAGCCGCTGAAAGGGGCAACAAGTGTGAGCCAGCTTATCGGAACAATACATGAATTGTGATTTGGGGAAGGAGTTAAGAATATGTCCACTCAAAAAATGTCTTTTTATTCGATAAGATTTAAAGGAGAGGTCACTTGGTCAGAAATTATATCTAATTTAGTTGTTAATAATTCTGAAGATTCCTATTGCTTAATAAATGAAGAATCTGACTTGTACATTTCTGGATGCTACATAGTGAGAATCTTACAAAATCAAACCCAGTACAACATCGAATCTGCAAATTTTGAAAGTGTCCCAGTGGAACGAACGAAGGTCCTTAAATTTGATATATACCCATTAAAAGAAAGGATGATCCTGTGGGGAAATAAGTAGTTGGCAACCCTTTTTTCTACTGCAATAGAACAGGCCTCAAACAATACTGCGATTATAGAAAATAACAAGCGTGATTATAAAACGACCATTTTAAATCTCATACCAGAAACTATACTTTTTACACGAATGAAGATTATTGACGTGCCTATTGATCAAGGAATTATAGCAAATTGTAGCGTGAATTTAAGTAATCAGGAAAATGCTACAGCACTGGGAAAAAAATATATTGATCGTATATCTCAAATTTCAATTCAGTTTGGGAGTGAAAATAATATAACTTCATTGACGTTATATTCTACAGGTTCAATAATTGTGTATAGGGATCGTGATGATATACCTTCTGACGTGATAGACGCTATCAATGCTTTGATAGGAGGAATTATGTGATATGGGAGAGCAGGCGGCAAAAACCGGAAAGAAATTGGAGGATTTTGGTGAGGTTTTCTTCTCAGGCCTCGGCTGGGTTGAACTTACACGTGATAAAGAGATTCAACTTTTTCAAAAAGCAGCTAACATGGTTTTCTATAAAATTTGGGAAGAACAAAAAAACACCGCTATGCTAAACGCACTTTCCCAAGAGGAGTAATAATTTTCAGTATAGTCTTTTCAAAAAACAGGCTATATTCAAGCGCACTTGCTTGAATATAGCCTGTCTTGTTTTTGTGATGCTATACTTGAGATTTAGAATTGCGAGAGGGCTGGATGCCCGCAAAGAATTCATCATAGCTGACATTAAAAACTGTTTTTAACCCCACCAGATCACTGACAAATAGGTTTCCCCTGCCCATCTCAATCAAGGAATACGTGCTGCGGCTGATCGGAGAACCCAGCACTTGTAAGCGCGCTACCGTCTGCTCCTGTGTCAGGCCGCAGGAAAGGCGGATGCGCTTTATATTTTCTCCCAATATTTCGTTGCCCAGCAGTTTCGGCATAGCAGTCTCCAGCAAAGTTAGGATATTGGTATTCTAACAATATTCCACAAACCGCTTGCTTATATCTATAAGCAATAGTATAATTTGATTTTGCGGGACGACCAAATCGAAGCTGTACTGTAAGACGCTTGGGAGAAAAATGAGTATGAAAAGGAAAAGCTGCGCTTTCACCGGACACCGGCCGCAAAAATTTCCTTGGCGCTATGATGAATCCGCCGTTGGCTGCATGAAGCTGAAAGAAACATTGACGGCCCAAATTATGAAGCTGGTGGCGCGTGGTTTCACGGATTTCCTGTCCGGTATGGCGGAGGGCACTGATACCTGGGCCGCGCAAATCGTCCTCGCACTCCGCGGGGAAAACACCGCGTTGAAGCTCCATTGCATCCTCCCTTGCCGGGAGCAGGCTGCCAAGTGGACTTCACCGGCGCGGGAGGTCTACCGCGCGATCCTGGAGCAGGCGGATTCCGTAGTCTACGCCAATCGGCTCTATCACAAAAGTTGTATGCTGGAACGTGACCGGTTTCTGGTAGATCACGCATCCCTGCTGCTGGCTGTTTACAATGGGGAACTGCGGGGCGGGACCGCCGCGACGGTACGTTACGCACGGAAGTTGGGACGGGAAATCTATATCATTGACCCAAGCACGCTTCAAATCGCTCACGAGGAAAACGGGGAAAATATACCGATGCCGTGATGTCAAAAATTTATTTTCCTTCCCGCGCGGATGTGCGGGAAAGAGCGACCGCCGGGCGCGATAAAGCCACGCCGAACGGCGTGTTCGACCGGCCGCGGGAGCGGCCGGTCCGGGGTTTGGGGGCGCGGGTCGCCGGTGGCGACCGCTGAGGGCCGGAGGCACTCAGCAGCGCCGACCGAGCCGACAGGCGAGACCCCCAACAAGCGTTTCGGAATATCCAAAAGGATATCCCCGAAACATTGCTTGCCTACGTTTAGGGCATGCCCCTCCTGTCTCCCCGCCTTCCTTGTTAGTCTCAACAAGAGATCCCTGTCCAAATGGGCAGGGATTTCCTTTTGCCTATGAGGTCCATTTTCAAAAATCGCGGCTGATTTGTCGAAAGATTTCTTTGGAAAATCGCGGTCCAAGAAGCCGTTTCAACGGATAAAGAAGTGAGGGGTAACGCCCTTACGTCACAGGTCCGTCAAGAAGGCCGACCCAATGACATGAGCGTTGACGTGGCGGCGCCTAAAAGCAAAAGGTTTCAGATTTAGACCTGCTCTTTAAAACTGCGGATTCTGTGCGTTCAGATGCGTGGCCCGCTCTCATCTATTCGCCGCGGCCCCGCATGACTCTATCCCCAAATCAGAACAGAAAGGTGGTGATGATTTATGGTGAAGGATTATCCCCTGGCAGACCTACAGGATGTGGTCATTGACCCCGTGCTCCCCAGTGAGGACCGGTTCCTCTCGTTCGTCCAGCAGATCAAAAACCCGTACTGTTTCCGCTGTGGCAAATTTACCGTCCACACAGAGTTTTCCGGTGAGGTATCCCTGGAGGACCGCGTGAAACAGATCCTGCTGTGACCCCAGGGTCAATTAACGAGTTAACAATGTATGAACAAATACTCAAAAATCAGAGGGTAAATTCACACTGTAACCCATAGATTGATTCACATAAATGCCATGCACATGGTTCAATGGTCAATTCTGGGCCTTTGCATGGACCTATTTGTCCAACATAGGGGTGTTTTGTTTACAGATTGTTTACTCGTTAATCAACCCTGGCTGTGACGCTTTCCTATATTGACTTCCCCGCCGCCCGGTGCTATACTTTTCTTCGGAAAAAGAATCGCATAGGGTCAGCCGAATCACTCTGGATTGGCGGGGGAAGTCCGTCAATCAGAAAGAGTGATTTTTTCATGCCCAAATTTCAGGCCGCGGCCTATTTGCGCCTCTCCTACACCGACGACCGGAGCAGCGAGAGCGACAGCATCCAAAACCAGAAAAAGCTCATCCAGGACTTTTTACAGGGACACCCGGAGATCGAGCTGGTGTCCGAGCGAGTGGACGATGGGTATAGCGGCATCCTGTTCGACCGCCCCGCGTTCCAGGAGATGATGGCCGACATCACCGCCGGGAAGGTCAACTGTGTGATCGTCAAGGACCTGTCCCGCCTGGGCCGGGAGTACATCGAGACCGGCCGCTATCTCCGCCAGGTGTTTCCCGCCTACGGCGTCCGATTCATCGTCGTCAACGACAGCATCGACACCGCCAATGAGCGCAGCGGGGACGACCTGAACATCTCCATGAAGAACATCATCAATGACACCTACTGCCGGGACATCTCTGTCAAGACCCGGAGCGCCCTGCTGACCAAACGGAAGAACGGGGACTATGTGGGGGCCTGCCCCATCTACGGCTACCGGAAGGACCCCGCGAACAAAAATCATCTCGTCATCGACGAGGACGCGGCGCGGGTGGTCCGGCACATTTACCGCCGCCGGATCGACGGGGCCAGCGCGAAAAGGATCGCGGAGGGGCTGAACGCGCTGGGCGTTCTCTCCCCCTTGGCCTACAAGAACAGCCGGGGCATCCCTCACCCCACCGGCGGGTTCACGGATTTGCCGGACGCCAAGTGGTCCGCCCGGACGGTGATCCGTATCCTGAAGGATGAGACGTACACCGGGACGCTGGTCCAGGGCAGGCAAAGCACCCCCAACCACAAGCTGAAAAACCTCGTCTGCCTGCCGCCGGAGGAATGGGTCCGGGTGGAAAATGCCCATGACCCCATCATCCAAAAGCGCGATTTTGACCTGGTGCAGAAGCTGGCGGCGCTGGATACCAGAGTGGCCCCAGGCAGCGATACCGCCTACCCCTTCTCCGGCCTGCTGATCTGCGGTTGCTGCGGCGGGCCCATGACCCGGAAGATCAATCACGTGAAGGGGAAAAAGTACATCTACTTTTCCTACCCAACCGGCAAAAAGCGGGGCTGTGCCCGCCCGGCGATGCTCCGGGAGGATGAGCTGACCGAGTGCGTCCTGAAGATCATCCAGGCCCATATCCGCAGCGTAATCTCCCTGGACAAGCTTCTGGACAGCATCAGCGCCGAACAGCTTGACCGGGAGCTGATCGCCAACTACAAAACTCAGATCGCGGACAACGAGGCGAAGCGGGCCCAGGCGATCCGGTTCAAATCCACTCTCTATGAGAACTTTATCAGCGGCCTCATCAGCAAGAGCGATTACAAGGATATGCGGGACCACTACGCCGCCCAGGTCAAAGCCAGCCAGGAGGCCATCCGCCGCCTGCGGGAGGAGATGGACAGCGTGATCAGCAACACCAGCGGGCGGCAGAAATGGGTCCGGCACTTCAAGGAGTTCACCGACATGACCACGCTGGACCGGCGGGTCACCGCCACCCTGATCCAGTCCATCAAGGTCATCAGCAAGACGGAGCTCAGCGTCACCTTTCGGTATCAGAGGGAGTACGAGGCGGCCCTTCAAAAGCTGGCGAGGCTCCAGGAGTCCCAGCGGAAGGAGGCGGTGTGAATGGCGCGGAAGAGCAGGAAGCGTCGGACCCCGGAGGCAGCCCCCGCCCCCGGTATGAGGATGTGGCGGGCCGCCCTCTACATCCGCCTGTCGGTGGAGTTCAACGGCAACCACGGCGACTCCCTGGAAACCCAGAAGGGCATCATGGAGGCGTATCTGGCTCTCTGCCCGGATATCGAGGTCGAGCGGGTCTACACAGACAACGGCGCGTCAGGCCGCACCTTTGAGCGCCTGGCGTTCCAGGCGATGCTGGAGGACATTGAGGACGGGAAGATCGACTGCGTGGTGGTGAAGGACCTGTCCCGCCTGGGCCGGAACACCATCGACACCGGCTACTACATTGAGAAGTATTTTCCGCTCCACCGTGTGCGCTTCATCGCCGTCAACGACCAGTTTGACAGCGAACACAGCGACAACACCGGCAGCCACCTCATCATGCCGCTGAAAAACATGATCAACGAGGCGTATGCCGCCGACATCAGCCGGAAGGTGCGGTCCCAGCAGCGACAGGCCATGCGGGA
Source organism: uncultured Oscillospiraceae bacterium (assembly GCA_947589745.1). Classification (GTDB taxonomy): domain Bacteria; phylum Bacillota; class Clostridia; order Oscillospirales; family Oscillospiraceae; genus Pelethomonas. Next base: position 2,785 of record CANQCS010000100.1, on the reverse strand, counting down.
CGGCGAGTTCGTCGGCTCCAGGCCGCCCTACGGATACCGGAAGGACCCGGAGAACTGCCACCGCCTGCTGGTCAACGAGGACACCGCCCCCGCCGTGCGGCGGATCTTCCAGTGGGCGGCGGAGGGGATTTCCCTCAATGTGATCGTCAAGCGGCTGAACGAGGCCGGGATTCTCACCCCTGGCCGTTATCTGGCCAGCGTTGGCCTCATCACCGATCAACGCCTTATGGGGAGCGGCCATTGGCAGAGTTGGACCGTGGGCAAGATGCTGGCGGATGAGGTCTACACCGGCGACATGGTACAGGGCAGGACCACCACCGTGGGACACCGGCAGGTCCCCACTCCGCCGGAGGACTGGATCGTGGTGCGGGGCACCCATGAGCCGCTGGTCAGCCGGGAACTGTTCGAGCGGGTCCAGACGGTCCGGAAGCGGGCCGCTCCAACCGCTGAGAAAATCCCTTACACCGAGAATATCCTGCGGGGCCGCATCTTCTGCGGCCTCTGTGGGAAGCCCCTCCACCGGCAGCGGTCCCACGGGCGCAACTACTTCTACCGCTGCATCTCCAATGACCGCATCGGGAAAGACGCCTGCCCCGGCAAAGTCAGCGTCAGGGAAACAGATTTGTTCGAGATCATCCTGACATTCCTCCATAATGAGGCGCAAATCGATCTGGTGGACGGTATGCGGTCAAAGCTGGATGGCAAGCTGGCCGCCCGCAGGGCGGAGGCCGACCGGGAGATCGCCCGGCTGCGGAGGGAGACCTCGGACAACCGGCGCTATCTGACCAGCCTCTATGAGAATATGGTCACCGGTGTCCTGACGGCGGCGGAGTACCGGGAGCTGAAAGCGGGTTATGAGCAAAAGATTGCGGAAGCTGTGGAGCGGACCAAGGTCCTGTTCGAGCAACAGAAGGATTTGGAGCGCCAGCGGAAGAACTGCTTTGACATGCTGGACGCGGCGCGGGAGGGCGCCGCTTTAGACCCCCTGCTGGTGGACAAGGTCATCGAGCGCGTTACGGTCAGCGGCCCGGAGGAGGTGTCCATTCAGTTCAAGTTCAGGGACAGCTTTGACCGCCTGCGGGAGGTGATGGCCGGTGAGTAACTATGTGATCGCCCTCTACATCCGGCTGTCCCTGGAGGACAGCAAGGTGGGCAGCATGAGCATCAAAAATCAAAAGGCCGCGCTTCACCGCTACGCCGGCTCCATGGAGGACGTGGAGGGCGCGGACGTGGTAGAGTTTATCGACAACGGGTACAGCGGGACGAATTTCGAGCGCCCGGCCGTCCAGGAGCTGTTGGACAGGGTTAGGACCGAGGCGGTCAACTGTATCATCGTCAAGGATTTCACCCGGTTTGGCCGCAACAGCATCGAGGTGGGATACTTCATGGAGCGGGTGTTCCCGCTCTATGGGGTGCGCTTTATCTCCGTCAACGACGGCTTTGACAGCGCGGAGCTCCATGGGGACACCGGCGGCATCAGCGTGGCGTTCCGGTATCTGGCAACGGAATTTTACAGCCGGGACCTTTCCGTCAAGTACAAGAGCGCCAAGTATGTGAAGTTCCGGCGGGGGGAGTACCAGAGCAAGGTGTGTCCCTATGGCTACCGGAAGGGCGCGGACGGGAGGATGGAACCGGATGAGGAAACTGCCCCCAACGTCCGGTTGATCTTTGAGCTGGCGCGGGATGGACATACGCCCAGGGAGATCGTCAAGGCGCTGTTTGAGCGCGGCATCCTCACCCCGGCGGAATACAAGGCGGCCCACGGTTTCCACGGGCATGACATTTCCCGCTGCCGTCACATCTGGCCGGAGTCGTCCGTGGCGCACATCTTGGATGATGAACGGTACACCGGCACCTACATCATGGGGAAACGGGAGGTCACGGAGGTGGGCGGCCATCGGGTGCGGATGAAGGAGGAGAGTCAGTGGATCAAGATCCCGAATCGCCACCCGGCCATCGTCAGCAGGGAGATATTTGAGCAAGTGCGGGCCCTGCAGCCCCACCATCAGTCTCCGAAAAAGCGGGCGAGGGAGTACCCGCTGCGGGGCAAGGTGTTCTGCGGGTGCTGCTGGCACGCCATGCAGCGGACAGCAAAAAAGCAGCCCGTCTTTCTCTGCCGGTACACCGGAGTGGACGAGGCCGCGGACTGCCACGGATCAAAGATTTGTGAGGGGGAATTGGAAACCGTTCTGTATGATGTCCTTTCCAGGCAGGCGCAGATCATTTTGGGGGCGGCTGATATCAACGACGCCGGGCTGATGAAGGCAAAGCGCGATCAGATGGCCGTGTCAAGTGATCTGGTGGGCAGATGCCAGGAGGAAAAGAGGATTCTTTACGAGCGGTTTGTTCTGGGCGAGGTCGATTTGGACGACTTCAAGGAACAGAACGCCGCGCTGGACTGGAAGTTTGAACGGCTGAGGCAGGCCCACGCCGCGCTTCACGCTGAAACAACTCAGATGGAGCTGGGCGGCGAGACACGGACGAAGCAAAAGAGGCTGGCGCGGGAGGTGGTAGAGGCCGGGAAGCTGAACCAACGGCTGGTGGACACGCTGATTGAGCGGGTGTATGTCTATCCGGGGGATAAAGTGGAGATCGTTTGGGGGACGAGTGACTTCTGCGCGGGGGCGCTTGAGCACACCACAAGCTGATTTTTTGCAAAAAAATTTGAAAAAGTTTGTGTCAGACCATTGACATTATAGTGGCGCAGATCGTGAAATCTGGTGTTCTCCAGGCCGATAGAGGCCACGATCTTCTTGAAGTGGTTGTATATGGTCCGGTGCTTGAG
>CANQCS010000099.1 GCA_947589745.1 uncultured Oscillospiraceae bacterium | reverse complement strand
TCCGTGGCCGACGTGCTGGTGGGCAACGAGGAGGACTTCCAGCTGTGCCTGGGCTTCAAGGGCCCCGAGGCCGGCGGCAAGGACCTGTCCGGCAAGATCGACAGCTTCAAGGCCATGGTCACCCAGGTCAAGGAGAAGTACCCCAACGCCCAGCTTTTCGGCACCACCCTGCGGCAGGTCATCTCCGCCAACGAGCACCTCTGGGGCGCGATCCTGCTCTCCGACGAGGGCTGGGTGGTGGAGGAGCCCCGCCCCATCCCGGTCATGGACCGCATCGGCGGCGGCGACGGCTTCACCGGCGGCCTGCTGTACGGCGTGCTGAACGGCTGGGCCCCGGAGAAGTGCCTCCAGTTCGGCTGGGCCACCGGCGTCCTGGCGGCCAGCAGCCTCAACGACTACGCCGAGCCCGCCGACGAGAAGCAGGTCTGGGACATCTATGCTGGTAACGCAAGAGTACAGCGTTAATCGCAATAAGGAGGAATCGACAATGAAGAAAGCTGACATCGGCCTCATCGGTCTGGCCGTCATGGGCGAGAACCTGGTCATGAACATGGAGTCCAAGGGCTTCACCGTGGCCGTCTACAACCGCACCACCTCCAAGGTGGACGCCTTCGTGAACGGCCGTGCCGCCGGGAAGAACATCATCGGCACCCACTCCCTCCAGGAACTGGCCGACAACCTGGAAAAGCCCCGCAAGGTCATGATGATGGTCAAGGCCGGCGCCGCCGTGGACAGCCTCATCGACCAGCTGATCCCCGTGCTGGAGGAGGGCGACATCATCATCGACGGCGGCAACAGCCACTTCCCCGACACCATCCGCCGCACCCAGTACGTGGAGAGCAAGGGTCTCCTCTATATCGGCACCGGCGTGTCCGGCGGCGAGGAGGGCGCCCTCCACGGCCCCAGCATGATGCCCGGCGGCTCCCCCGCCGCGTGGCCCTATGTGAAGCCCATCTTCCAGGGCATCTGCGCCAAGGTGGAGAGCGGCGACGCCTGCTGTGACTGGGTGGGCGAGAACGGCGCCGGCCACTTCGTGAAGATGGTCCACAACGGCATCGAGTACGGCGACATGCAGCTCATCTGCGAGGCCTATCAGCTGATGCGGGACGGCCTGGGCATGAGCAACGAGGAGATGCACGACGTGTTCGCCGCCTGGAACCAGACCGAGCTGGACAGCTACCTCATCGAGATCACCCGGGACATTTTGGGCTATAAGACCGCTGAGGGCGAACAGGTGGTGGACCACATCCTGGACACCGCCGGCCAGAAAGGCACCGGCAAGTGGACCGGCATCGCCGCCCTGGACGAGGGCGTGCCCCTGACCCTCATCGGCGAGGCCGTCTTCGCCCGCTGCCTCTCCGCCATGAAGGAGGAGCGCCAGGTGGCCGCCGCCGCCTTCCCCAAGGCCGTCCCCGCCTTCGAGGGCGACAAGGCCGCCTTCATCGAGTGCATCCGCAAGGCGCTCTACGCCTCCAAGATCATCTCCTACACCCAGGGCTATACCCTCATGCGCACCGCCGCCAAGACCTACTGCTGGAACCTGAACTACGGCGGCATCGCCCTCATGTGGCGGGGCGGCTGCATCATCCGCAGCGTGTTCCTGGGCAAGATCAAGGAGGCCTATGACAAGGATCCCGAGCTCCAGAACCTGCTGCTGGACGACTACTTCGGCGAGACCATCAAGGCCCTGGTGCCCGCGTGGCGCGAGGTCGTGGCCTACGCGGTGAAAGCCGGCATCCCCATGCCCGCTTTCTCCTCCGCCTTGAACTACTTCGACGGCTATACCACCGAAAGCCTCCCCGCCAACCTGCTCCAGGCCCAGCGGGACTACTTCGGCGCCCACACCTACGAGCGCACCGACGCTCCCCGGGGCCAGTTCTTCCACACCGACTGGACCGGCCACGGCGGCAACACCACCGCCAACACCTACATCGCGTAAGCGGCAAAATCTCAAAAAAGGCCAGGGGCCAGGAATGATACATTCCTGGCCCCTGGCTGTCATATTCGACCTGTCTCTCCGTTACCAGACCCGCAGGGTCACGATCTCATAGGGCTTCAGCGTCACGCGCACCTGGCCGTCCCGCACCGGCAGCTCCTCCTGGACGTTCTCCAGCAGGTCGCACACCGCCGCTCGGGCTGTGCCCTCCGGCAGCCGCACCGCTGTCCTGGTCAGGGCGTTGTCCGCCTCATAGAGCCGGAGGATCGTGCCGTCTCCGTCCTCCGCCCGCTTCACGGTCTCCAGCACCACGTTCTCCGCCTCCACGGCGGCAAAGGAGAGGGACCGCCCCGGCGTGCCGCCGGGCAGGGCGTACATGGGCTGGTTTAGCCGGTAGCCCTCCCGGACCGTGCCGCCGTCCCGCCAGCCGCCCGCGTGGGGATAGAGGGCGTAGGTGAACACGTGCTCCTCCCGATCCGCCACGGGGTTGGGGTAGTTGCCGGACTTGATGAGGGACAGGGAGAGGACGCCGTTCCGCACCGAGTGGCCGTACTTGCAGTCGTTGAGCAGGCTCACGCCGTAGTGGCCCTCGGAGAAGTCCATCCACTTCTGGCCGCAGCTCTCGAACCGGGCCTTGTCCCAGCTGGTGTTGGTGTGGACCTTCCGGGCGATGTTGCCGAACTGGATATCGAACGTGGCCTCGTCGCTGTGGACCGCCACGGGGAACTCCACCTTCAGCAGGTGCTGGTCCTCCTTCCAGTCCACCCAGGTCTCGAAGTCGATGCGGCGGCTCTTGGCGTAGAACCGCACGGTCTGCCGGATGCGGGACCGGCTGACGGCGTACTCCAGCCGCAGCGACGCGCGCACAGGCCCGTCCTCGATCCATTCCATGGAGACGAGGCCGTCTACGGGCCAGGACTTCTCCGTGTGGTAGATGTCGATGTCCCAGTTGTCCCAGTTCATGGGCTTGTCCTCGAACATCCGCAGGAGGTTCGCCGCCCTGCCCGGCTGGACCACCTCCCGCTCCTGCTCCTTGTCGAAGAGGGACACGATGTGCCCCGCGCCGTCCAGCTCCACCCGGTAGAAGGGCGTCTCCAGATGGTACGGGTCCTCCCGCCGGAAGGGGGACGGCGCAGCAGGGGCCTCCGCCTCCTGGAGGGTCCTGTACCCCTTGGACGGGATGTCCTCCACCCAGGCCACGGAGCCGCCCTCCACCGCCTGGGCGGGGAAGATCCTCCCCTCGCTGTCCCGCAGCGCCTGGACCCGCAGCCCCGGCAGGAACACCGTGTCGCTCCGCTCGAAGCCCAGGGTGTTCACCACCGTGACGCCGTCCCCTTCCCCGGCCAGCAGGGCGAGCCGCTCTTTGAGCAGCGCTCCGGCCTCCACCGCCAGCGCCTCGTACTCCGCCTTGGAGACCTCGTAGGCCTCCCGGATGGCGCTACCGGGGAGGATGTCGTGGAACTGGTTGAGCAGCACCACCTTCCACAGCCGCTCCAGGGCCTCCGCCGGATAGGCGGCGCGGTCCCGGGTCAGCACCGACAGCAGCTCCAGGTCCATGAGCAGCAGCTCGCTCTTCCGGTTCCCCCGCTTGTTGCGGGCCATGGAGGTGAGGGTGCCCCGGTGGTACTCGAAGTAGAACTCGCCCTCCCAGGTCTCCAGCCGGGGATCGCCGGAGACCCGCTCCTTCAGCTCGTCGAAGTAGGTCCGGGCGAAGGCCTGCCGCACCTTGGGGATGCCCTTGATGCCCCGCTCCATGCGGCAGGAGAACTCCAGCATCTCCCGGGTGGGGCCGCCGCCGCCGTCGCCGTGGCCGTAGGCGATGAGGATGTCGTTGTTGATGTCCTTGTTCTGGTACCGCTGCCAGCCGCCCAGGATGGCGTCCGGGTGGAGCCGGCCGGTGTAGGTGGTGTAGAACCGCTCGGGGCTCTGGCCCACGTTCTGGGTGGTGATGAAGTGGGTCAGCACCTCGCTGCCGTCGATGCCCCGCCAGAGGAGGGTGTCGTTGGGGATCTTGTTGAACTGGTTCCAGGACAGCTTGGTGGTCATGAAGTAGTCGATGCCGCACTTCCTCATGATCTGGGGCAGGGCCCCGGAGTAGCCGAACACGTCCGGCAGCCACAAGATGCGGCTGTCCACCCCGAACTCCTCCCGGAAAAACCGCTTGCCGTACAGGAACTGCCGCACCAGGGACTCGCCGGAGGTCAGGTTGCAGTCGGCCTCCAGCCACATGCCGCCCTCGGCCTCCCAGCGGCCCTCCCGGAAGCGCTCCTTGAGCTTTTCGTAGACCTCCGGGTAGCGTTCCCGGAGGAACTCATACAGCACCGGCTGGCTGGACATGAACTTATAATTGGGGTACTCCTCCATCAGCTTGAGGACCGTGGAGAAGCTGCGGGCAGTCTTCTCCCGGGTCTGGGCCACCGTCCACAGCCAGGCCACGTCGATGTGGGTGTGGCCGATGCAGGTGGCCACGATCTCATCCCATCCGCCCATCTCCTGATAGAGGTGTTTTTCCAGATACGCCCGGGCCGCCTCCACAGAGGCGTAGAATGCCTCCGAATAGGGGTCCCGCAGGTCCAGCAGGTTGACGGCACCGTTCAGCACCGTTGTGAGGTCCAGCCTGGTCTTGCTGTCCGGGTCCATCCGCCCGAAGGCGGACAGGGGCACATACAGGTCGTAGTACAGCTCGTGGACCGGCTCGTCCAGCCGGAACAGGTCCGCCAGGAACCGGAACTCCGTGTGGACGGTGCCGGTGTACGCCTGGAGGTCCAGATGCAGGCGGCCGTCCCGGACAGCCCCGGCGGGGAGCTTCACCTCCCGGTGGAACATGTCGATGCCCTGGACCACCTCGCCGTTGACGAACAGCAGGAACTGGGGATTCTTGCCGTCCTCCTGCTCGTCGATCTGTGTGCGGACGTAGAGCCACAGGGGCCCGTCCCGCAGCGCCTCGGGGACCTCGATATCCCCCCGGAACCAGCAATGCGCGTCCGGGCCGTACCAGTGCATGGTGCGGCTGTCGAAGGGCTCCCAGGCCTCCGGGGCGCTGTCGGCCTCGGCTGGGGTGAAGTAGAGGCCCCGCTTGTACTGCCAGTCCCAGACCGGCTGGCGGTCCCGGACCCGGAGCCGCTTCAGCTCCCGGCAGATGACCGCGGCGCGCTTATCAATAAAATACATGGCTGCTCCTTTCTGCTGCCGGGCGGGCGCAGGAGGCCCCCGCCCTATCGTTTTTCCCCCGCATCAAGCTCCATCTCTGCCGCGCGGGGCCGTACTGTGACCAGTATAGCAGGAACCGGGCCGTCTGTCCACATACTTCGGAAAAAACGCCCGTTTTGCGTACATTGTCTTGAATTTAACAGGTAAATTTTGCGGATTTCCGCATTTTCCTGTTTACTGCAACGCTTTTATGTGTTACGATAGAACAGAAAGCCGTCTGGTCCATCCGGGCCCGCGGCGCTGCCGCCGGATACCATTCTTGCAATTAGAACCATCCGTCGTTACCGCTTAAAAAAAGCAGGTATTGCAGCGCTTTGGCAGCGATAGCAACATTCATTTTGTTCCTTTTTCGTTCAAGGAAAAGGGTGAGAGTCATCCTGCGGGACCAGTCTCCCGCGGAAAAACGAAGGAAGTGAGGGATCGAACCATGAGACAACTGATGCTGGGCAACGCCGCTGTTGCCCGGGGGCTCTATGAGGCTGGGTGCTGTGTGATCTCCAGCTACCCCGGCACGCCCAGTACCGAGATCACCGAGGAGGCCGCCAAGTACGACGAGATCTACTGCGAGTGGGCCCCCAACGAGAAGGTGGCCATGGAGGCCGCCTTCGGCGCCAGCCTGGCCGGGAAGCGGAGCTTCTGCGGCATGAAGCACGTGGGGCTCAACGTGGCCGCCGACCCCCTTTTCACCATGTCCTACACCGGCGTCAACGGCGGCGTGGTGATCGGCGTGGCCGACGACGCGGGGATGCACTCCTCCCAGAACGAGCAGGACTCCCGCCACTACGCCCGCGCCGCCAAGCTGCCTATGCTGGAGCCCGCCGACTCCGCCGAGGGCCTGGCCTTTGCCAAGCTGGCCTACGAGCTGTCGGAGCAGTTCGACACCCCGGTGCTGCTGAAGATGTGCACCCGCATCGCCCACTCCCAGTCGGTGGTGGAGACCGGCGAGCGGATCGAGCCCCCCGCGAAGCCCTACGAGAAGAACATCGCCAAATACGTCATGATGCCCGGCAACGCCATCCGCCGCCATCCCTTCGTGGAGGAGCGCACCCGCAAGCTCCGGGAGTGGGCCGAGACCGCGGAGATCAACCGGGTGGAGCACGGGGAGGACCACAAGCTGGGCATCATCACCTCCTCCACCAGCTACCAGTACGTGAAGGAGGTCTGCGGGGACCGGTTCCCCATCCTGAAGCTGGGCATGGTATGGCCCCTGCCTGTGCAGAAGATCAAGGATTTCGCTGCCTCCGTGAGCCTCCTGTGCGTGGTGGAGGAGCTGGACGGCTTCATCGAGACCTGGTGCCGGGAGCTGGGCCTCAGCCTGGTGGGGAAGGACTGCTTCCCGCCGGAGGGCGAGCTGAGCCAGACCGCCGTGGCGGAGAAGCTGGGCCTGCCCCACGATAAGGGCGCGGCCCTGGCGGAAACCATCCCCAACCGTCCCCCCGTCATGTGCCCCGGCTGCCCCCACCGCGGGCTGTTCTACACCCTGAACCGCAACAAGTGTACCGTCCTGGGCGACATCGGCTGCTACACCCTGGGCGCGGTGGCGCCCCTGGCCGCCATGGAGATGACCCTCTGCATGGGTGCCTCCGTGTCCGCCATCCACGGCTTCAACAAGGCCCTGGGCGCGGAGGCGGAGGGGAGGACCGTGGCCGTCATCGGCGACTCCACCTTCATGCACTCCGGCATGACGGGCCTGGCCAACATCGCCTACAACCAGAGCAACTCCACCGTCATCATCCTGGACAACTCCATCACCGGCATGACCGGCCACCAGCAAAACCCCACCACCGGCTACAACATCAAGGGCGACCCCGCCGGGAAGATCGACCTGGAGGCCCTGTGCCGGGCCATGGGCTTCCACCGGGTGCGGGTGGTGGACCCCTACGACCTGGAGGCCTGCGACAGGGCGGTGAAGGAGGAGCTGGCCGCGGCGGAGCCCTCGGTCATCATCTCCCGCCGGCCCTGCGCCCTGCTGAAATATGTGAAGCACAAGCCCCCGCTGTCCGTTGACCCGGACAAGTGCAAGGGCTGCAAATCCTGTATGCGCATCGGCTGCCCCGCCGTGTCCATCAAGGACGGCAAGGCCCGCATCGACGCCACCCAGTGCGTGGGCTGCGGCGTGTGCGAACAGCTCTGCAAGTTCGGCGCCTTCCAGAGCGCCGGGAAGGAGGCGTGAGCCATGGAGACAAAGAATATCATGATCGTAGGCGTGGGCGGCCAGGGCTCCCTGCTGGCCTCCAAGCTGCTGGGCCGCCTGCTGCTGGACCAGGGGTACGACGTGAAGGTGTCCGAGGTCCACGGCATGTCCCAGCGGGGCGGCAGCGTGGTGACCTATGTCCGCTACGGGGACCGGGTGTACTCCCCTGTCATCGACAAGGGCGAGGCGGACTTCATCGTGTCCTTTGAGCTGCTGGAGGCCGCCCGCTGGCTGCCCTACCTGAAGAAGGACGGGCAGATCGTCACCTCCACCCAGCAGATCGACCCCATGCCCGTCATCACCGGCGCGGCCCAGTACCCCGAGAACCTGGTGGAGAAGATGAAGGCCGCCGGCGCCAAGGTGGACGCACTGGACTGCCTGGCCCTGGCGGAACAGGCCGGCAGCAGCAAGGCGGTGAACATCGTCCTCATGGGCCGGCTGTCCCACTACTTCGGCATTGACGAGGCCCGCTGGCTCTCCGCCATCGAGGCCGTGGTGCCCCCCAGGTTCCTGGAGCTGAACAAGAGAGCCTTTGCCCTGGGCAGGAACGCCTGACAGCGGCGGGTCCTCACGAAAATTCCATATAGCGGAGGAATATCATGCAGAACCGCTATACCGGCGATATCGGTGATTTCGGCAAGCTGGGCCTGCTGCGGCGGTTAAATGCGGCGGGCCTGTCCGTCGGGGTAAACTGGTATTTGGTCCCCGACGAATCCCATAACGGCGATGGGCGGCATACCGGTTATCTGGCGAGAGAAGAATTCCGCGCCTGCGACGAGGTCCTCTGGCGGGCGCTGGGGGATATCGTCCGGTTGGGACGGCGACAGGTGTCCACCCTGGAGCGGGAGGAAATTTTACCTGCAAGGTTCTATTCCAAGGTTCTGGACTTTGTCGAGATCGCCAAACAGGAGCGGTCCGCCCGGCGTTTGAAGTGGCACACCGAGGCCCTTGATACCCTGCGGGGCTGCGATGTGGTGTTCACCGACCCGGACAACGGGCTCATCGTCCCGTCAGCCAAGGGGACAAGGAAAAGTAATAAGTTTGTGCTCCCCGAGGAACTGGCCGACTACTACCGGGCCGGAGCCACCGTGATCTACTACCAGCACAAGGCCCGCCGCACCGACGTGTTCTACGCTGGGCAGCATCGGCAACTGTCGGCCTCCGGCGACTTCCCCGGCGCGGCGGCCCTGGGACTCAAGTTCCGGACTACCTCCCAGCGGTACTACTTTTTCCTTATCCAGCCCCGGCACAAACAGGCTGTGGCGGCCTGCGTGAAGGACCTGCTGGCCTCTCCTTGGGGGCGGCATTTTGAGGTGGTTCCTCTGTAGAAAAAGGTACATCCGCTTTGAAAAAATATGTAGCAAAAACCAAGCAAGAATTCCCCTGAAAATTAAAATAAGAAAGGACTGAACCCACCCATGGAGCGCTATTTCCAGCCCGAGATCGAGACCGCGTCTCGGGAGCAGATCAAGGCCTGGCAGGATGAACGCCTGGTCAAACAGGTGCGGCACGTCTGGGACAACGTGCCCTACTACCGCAAAAAGATGGAGGCCAAGGGCCTGACCCCGGACGACATCCGGTCCACCGAGGACCTCCACAAGCTGCCCTTCCTCTCCAAGGACGACCTGCGCATCGCCTACCCCTACGGCCTGCTGGCCGTCCCCCTGAAGGACTGCGTCCGCATCCAGTCCACCTCCGGCACCACCGGCAAGCGGGTGGTGGCCTTCTACACCCAGCACGACATCGACCTGTGGGACGAGTGCTGCGCCCGGGCCATCGTGGCCGCCGGGGGCACCAATGAGGACGTGTGCCAGGTGAGCTACGGCTACGGCCTCTTCACCGGCGGCCCCGGCCTCAACGGCGGCTCCCACAAGGTGGGCTGCCTCACCATCCCCACCTCCTCCGGCAACACCGAGCGGCAGATCATGTTCATCATGGACCTCCACGCCACCATCCTCTGCTGCACCCCCTCCTACGCCGCCTACATCGGCGAGACCATGAAGGAGAAGGGCCTCACCCCGGACCAGATTCCCCTGAAGGCGGGCATCTTCGGCGCGGAGGCCTGGAGCGAGGAGATGCGCCACGACATCGAGCAGACCCTGGGCATCAAGGCCTACGACATCTACGGCCTCACGGAGCTCAGCGGCCCCGGCGTCAGCTTCGAGTGCTCCGAGCAGTCCGGTATGCACATCAACGAGGACCACTTCATCGCCGAGATCATCGACCCCAAGACCGGCGAGGTGCTGCCCGAGGGCGCCACCGGCGAGCTGGTCTTCACCTCCATCACAAAGGAGGCGTTCCCCCTGCTGCGCTACCGCACCCGGGATATCTGCACCCTGACCCGCAAGAAGTGCTCCTGCGGCCGCACCCATGTGAAGATGACCAAGCCCCAGGGCCGCAGCGACGACATGCTCATCATCCGGGGCGTCAACGTGTTCCCGTCCCAGATCGAGACGGTGCTGCTGAACCACGGCTATCCGGCCAACTACCAGATCATCGTGGACCGGGTCAACCACACCGACACCCTGGACGTCCAGGTGGAGATGACCCCGGAGATGTTCAGCGACAACCTGGGCGAGGTCTCCCGCCGCCAGAAGGAGCTGGTGGAGGGCCTGCGCTCCATGCTGGGCCTCACCGCCAAGGTGACACTGGTGGCCCCCAAGTCCATCGTCAGAAGCGAGGGCAAGGCCGTCCGCGTCATCGACAAGCGCAAGATTTAAGAGGAGGGAGAGCTATGAGCATCAAGCAGATCTCTGTATTCGTGGAGAACCGGCCCGGCGCCATGAAGGCCATGACCGACGTGCTGGCCCGGAACGGCATCGACATGCGGGCCCTGTCCCTGGCGGAGACCTCGGACTTCGGCATCGTCCGCATCATCGTGGACAACGTCTACCAGGCCGCCACCACGCTGAAGGACGCGGGCTTCATCCACAGCATCACCCCCGTGCTGGGCGTGGCCATCCCGGACGAGCCCGGCGGCCTGACCCAGGTGCTGGACGTGCTGTCCCAGGCTCAGGTGAACGTGGAGTATATGTACGCCTTCCTGGGCGGCAAGACGGCGGAGCACGCCTATATGATCTTCCGTGTGGAGAACGAGGCCGCCGCGGCCGCCGCGCTGAAGGCCAAGGGCATCCCCACGGTGGAGCAGGAGGAAATCGCCCAATTATAAACCGTCATCCGATATCGGTGAACAAACCCCGGGGACCGCGTCTGCGGTCCCCGGGGTTCTGTGTATCTCTCGTACTATTCTTCAATTAATACTTATACAATTCTCCTATTAGAAGTATATTTCGTTACCGTGTGGGAAATGTGGGTATCGCAACGCTCTGAGAGCGATGTTAAAGTTCTTTTTGATACTTTTTCTTTCAAGAAAAAGTATTAAACACTAATTAGAACATTTAATAATCCGCTCTCTGCCTGTAATGCTGGAAATCACGTCAGCGGATAGGGAGCAGATGGTATCGCAGAGGCGGTCGATGACTTTCGACAGGGAGGCAAA
>CANQCS010000098.1 GCA_947589745.1 uncultured Oscillospiraceae bacterium | reverse complement strand
CCCTCCCGGCCCGCATACTCCTGCTTCAAGGTATCCCCCAGCCCGCAGATGGCGGGGATGCCCATGGTCCGGGCCAGAATGGCGGTGTGACTGTTGCCGGAGCCGCCGGCGGTGATGAAGCCCAGGATCTTGCTCTTGTCCAGCTGCAAGGTCTCAGACGGCGCCAGATCATCGGCGGCCAGGATCACCGGCACGTCGGAGTTGATACCGCCCTCGGCAATGCCCATCAGGTTGTTGAGGATGCGGCGGGTCACGTCCTTCACGTCGGCTGCCCGGGCCTGCATGTATGCGTCGTCGGTGGCGGCGAACATGGCGGCGAACTGCTCCCCGGCCTGCTGGACGGCGTACTCGGCGCAGCACTGCTCCTCGTCCAGGGCGGTCATAATGCACTCCACGTAATCCTCGTCCTCCACGAACATAGCGTGGGTCTCAAAGAGGATGGCAGTCTCCTCGCCGGTCTCCTCCCTGGCCTTGTCCGCCAGGGCCTCCAGCTGGGCCATGGATCTCTCCTGGGCGGCGGCGATGCGCTCCTTTTCCGCCGCGACGTCAGCCACAGCGGTCTTGGCGATATCCGTGCTGGGGCGCTGGAAAAAATAGATAGGGCCGCTGGCGACGCCTTTGCTGACGCCCTTGCCCTGCAATAAGATCATAGTCCTTCTCCTCCTAACGATTTTCATTTTAAGAAGGGGCGTCTGCCGCGCGGACAGACGCCCCGGATGGGCGGTATGGCTTAGAGGTTGGCCTTAAAAAACGCCTCCATAGCGGCGATGGCCTCGTCCTCCTGGGGACCGTCTGCGGCCACGGTGACTACGTTGCCCTGCTTGACGGTAAGACCCATCAGCTTCATCAGCTGGGTAGCCTTGACGGTGTTGCCGTCCTTGGTGACGGTGGTGCCGGCGTAGGCCTTGGCCGCCTTGGCCAGCAGTCCCGCCGGACGGGCGTGGATGCCCAGGGGGTCGGTGATGGTGTAGGTAAACTGCTTCATGTTGGTTTCCTCCTTTAAATTTGACGGGGATCCGCAGGGGTCCCCCATGGTTACCTGTGCTACTCGGGAAGGTCGCTCTTCTTGACCTGCACCACCGTCATACCGATGGTCCGCAGCCGCTCCACTACATCGGGCGACGCCTTCTCGTCGGTGATGATGACGCCCGGCTTCTCCAGGGAGCAGCTGGCGTAGGTGCTGGCCTTGCCGATTTTGGTATAGTCGGCCAGGATATAGTACGTATGGGCGTGGCTGATCATGGTCTCATTGATGCCAAGCTCTGCGGGGATGCCGCAGAGGATCTCACCGTCGGGCGAGATGCCGGTACATCCGATGAATGCTTTTTCAGCCTCCACCATCAACAGATTCCGCATGGCGCAGTCGCCGGTCATGATGTGTCCATCCCCCCGGAGCACACCACCGGAGAGCGTGAGCTCCACCCCGGCGGGAAAAGTCCGGTTCACCGCTGCGCCGTTATTGGTAAAGACCTGGACCCGCTTCTCTCCCAGAAAATCCAGAGCGTCCAGGGCGGTGGTGCTTCCGTTGATGAGCAGCCGGTCCCCGTCCTCCACCAGGGAAGCGGCCCGGCGGCTGATGAGCCGGCGGTACAGTGTCATCTGGTCCTTTTCAGCCGCAGGGAGCGGCTGGGGGCCCATGCCCGCTCCGCCGTAAAAGCGGCCGATAAGTCCCTCGTCCTCCAGGGCCTGGAGGTCCCGGCGGATCGTCATGAGGGACACGCCGAAGGTCGTGGCTAACTCTTCTACACGGATCTTTTGCCGCTCCCGGATCATGGAGAGCATCTTGGCCCGGCGGGCGTCCACGGACTGGCGTCCTTGTTTCATGGTGTGCCTCCTTTCAGTGGAAATGAACCATGGTGTGAGTGGGTATCTTATACGATCTTTCAATGAAAACCATATAACGCTACCCGTGGGCCGGCCATAGGCCGGCTTAGGGCTGTGGCCGCCATAGGCGGCCTAACGCCGTGCGAAAAATATAGGAATTGCAACGCTTTGGTAGCGATAATAAAGTTCTTTTTGATACTTTTTCTTTCAAGAAAAAGTATTACAGGCAGGATCGATAGGGGATGTTCTGGGGCGCCTCGAAGCAGTCCTCAAAGCCCCGGCGGTGGTGGTAGTAGAGCTTGTCCTTGTCGGCGGGATAAACGTACTTGCCGCCAACCTGCCAGAAGAAGGGGTGGAACTTGTACTCGTTGCGGTCCTTCTTGAAGTCGTACAGCAGCTTGATCTCCTCGCAGTCGGCCTGGAAGTTGGTCCACACGTCCCAGTGGATGGGGATGACCACCTTACACTGCAGATTCTCCGCCATACGGAGAATGTCAATAGAGGTCATCTTGTCCTGCATACCGATGGGGTTCTCGCCGAAAGAGCCGAAAGCCACGTCGATGTCGTAGTCCTTGCCGTGCTTGGCGAAATAGATGGAGAAGTGGGAGTCGCCGGAGTGGTAGATGTTGCCGCCGGGGGTCTTGACCAGGTAGTTGACCGCCTTCTCGTCCATGTCAGTGGGGCACTTGCCGGTGAGATCCTCCCGGTCCGGGCCGGTGGAGTCGGTGGTGACAATGCAGGTGCGGTCAAAGCTGTCCAAGCAGACGATCTCGATGTCCTTGATCTTGATGGTGTCGCCGGGCTTGACGGTGACGCAGCGGTCCTCGGGCACGCCCCACTTCACCCAGGTCTCCACGCTCTTCTTCGGGCCGATGAAGGGCACGGGGATCTCGTTGCCGTTCCCGTCGGTGGTGGTCATGCCGCTCTGGAGCACGTGGGCAGCCCATTCGGCGGACATGTGGTCCTGGTGGTAGTGGGTGGCCAGGACGGCGTCCACCTGCTTGAAGGCGAAGGGGTCGATGACAAAGGGCACGTTGCGCAGGTTGGGCTGCATGGCCCGGCCGCCGCACATGTTGGCCATCTGGTGGCCCACGGCCATCTTGCCGTTTCCGTGGGTGCGCTTGCCGTTGCCGCACCACAGGTCGATGGTGATGTTGGCGCCGCCGGGGGTCTTGAACCACACACCGGTGCAGCCCAGCCACCACATGGCCACGTTGCCGGGCTGGACGGCCTCGTTCTCGATGTCCTCCACCAGCCAGGTGCCCCACTCGGGGAAGGTGGACATGATCCACTTCTCCCGGGTCATCTCGGAAATCTTGCTCATGTTGTGTTCCTCCTTGTTTTAAGATGGGACGTGTTCGTTTCGAAATGAAGCGAGTTCCGTTATGTGAGGCGATTATACCAGAACGAACAAAACTTTGCAACTGTTGTTTGTGTTTTGTTTCCCTGCTTCTTTATGTTCGATTTGTTCGCTTTATATGTTCACCTGTTTGGCCTTCCGAAGTTCTAATTTGAAAATTTTCCTGTCAAAAAGTTAGTAAAATATTGAATTTCAATTGTTATATATAATCTAATTTCGTCTTTTTAACGAATTCGAATCATTTTGGCTTCGTGAAACTGCCCAAATCTTGATTAAAAATTTTTACATAAAAATGTTCGTTAGGACTTGCAAAACGAAAAATAATGTTTTATAATCAATCGCAAGTCAACCAGATCGCACGCGAAATAACGCTCAAGGAAATCGAGCAGAAAAGCGCGGGCCACGTAGCGGAGAAAGGCCGGCCTCTCCGCTGCTGGCAGCCTCGTTTTCCCAGCTCCGTCCGGCTGAAGGCCGCGGCGTTGTTTCCTGTGCTCTGGTACGGCCACGGATCCCCAACAAGCGCATTCCTTGAGAAAGAAGAGTATAAGGAGGAAACTATGGACTACAAAAAGATCGCCCAGGACATTATTGACAATGTCGGCGGCAAGGCAAACGTGAAGAACATGACCCACTGCTTCACCCGGCTGCGCTTCGTGCTCAAAGACAGCAGCAAAGCGGACAAGGCCGTTGTGGAGCGCCTGGAGGGCGTCATCTCCGTGGTGGTGGCCGGCGGCCAGTTCCAGGTCGTCTGCGGCAACAAGGTCACCAAGATCTATGACGCCGCCGTGGAGCTGCTCGGCGGCGCCGTCAAGACGGAGGCTGCTTCCGAGCAGGTAGATATCCCCGCCGAGAAGCAAAACATCGGCAATATGATCCTGCAGAAGCTCACCGAGATCTTCACCCCCCTGGTGCCCGCCATCGCCGCCGCCGGCCTCATCAAGGGCCTGCTGGCCGCCTTCGCCAAGATCCCCGGCTTCGACGCCACCAACAGCACCTACGTGATCATGAACACGGCCAGCAACGTGATCTTCTACTTTATGCCCATCTTCCTGGCCTACACTTCCGCCAAGGCGATGAAATGCAGCCCCATCATCGCCATGATGCTGGGCGGCTTTATCTGCCACCCCACCATCGACGCCCTGGTCCAGGACGTGGCCACCAAGTCCTCAATCTTCGGCCTGCCGGTAGTGAAGATGGCCTTCACTGTGGGCGAATCCACAAGGATCTTCGCCTACACCGAGTCCGTTATCCCCATTGTCCTGGGCGTCATTGTGCTGGCGTTCCTAGAAAAACTCCTGAAGAAGTACATACCTGACATTCTCCAGTTGATCCTGGTACCCGGCATCTCCCTGCTGGTCATGGTCCCTGTGATGCTGGTCGTGGTCGGCCCTGTGGGCATCTATGTCGGCTATCTGGCCCAGCTCCTGTACACCAGCCTCTATAACTTCAGTCCGATCCTCGGCGGCATCATCGTCGGCGGTCTGTGGGGCGTGTTCGTGATCTTCGGCGCGCACCGCGCCCTGCTTCCCATCGGCCTCAACGATGTGGCCCTTACCGGTACCAACACCCTGATGTGCTTTGCCGGTTCCGCCAACTTCGCCCAGGCCGGCGCGGCTCTCGGCGTCATGCTCAAGACCAAGAGCAAGAACCTGCGGCAGGTGGCCGCTTCCGCCACCGTGTCCGCCTGGCTGGTGGGCGTCACCGAGCCCGCTATCTACGGCTGTAACCTGCGCCTGAAGAGGCCCATGGTCTGCGCGGTCATCGCCGGCGCTGTGGGCGGCGCTATCATGGGCATCGGCCGGGCCGTCAACACCGGCTTCGCCAACAATGGTATCCTCACCATCATGTCCTACTGGGGCGAGGGGACCTCTTTCGGCCAATTCCTGGCGTACATCATCGGCATCTGTGTGGCTTTCTTCGGCGGCGCCATTCTCACCTACATCGTAGGCTTTGAGGACGATAAGGACAAGTGATCCACCCCAGCGTGTCATACTTTTTCTTGAAAGAAAAAGTATCAAAAAGAACTTTATCCTCGCTCTCAAAGCGTTGCGATTCCTAGATTTTCCGCACGGTAACAAAGTGCGCTTTCAATGAGAGAATAGTCTCAATATATCTGCGGCAGGGGGCTGTCCCCAGCGGGACAGTCCCCTGCCGCCATCAACGGATAGGAGGACAACTAACTATGAGCAGTCGTTTCCCTGAAAATTTCCTGTGGGGCGCCTCTTCCTCCGCCTTCCAGATCGAGGGCGGCTGGGACGCCGGCGGTAAGGGCAAGACCGTAGCGGACTTCAACTCCTTCAAGCGCTCTGACAAGCAGGCCGACAGCAAAGTGGCCAGCGACTTCTACCACCACTGGAAAGAGGACATCGCCCTCATGAAGGAGCTGGGGATGAAGATCTACCGCTTCTCCCTCTCCTGGGCCCGGATCATCCCTGACGGCGACGGCGAGGTGAATCAGGCCGGCATCGACTTCTACAACAACGTCATCAACGAGCTCATCGCCAGCGGCATCCAGCCCTTTGTGACCCTGTACCACTTTGACCTGCCCTACGCTCTGGTGGAGAAGTACAACGGCTGGGAGTGCCGGGACTGCGCCTGCGCTTTCGAGCGCTATGCGCGTGTCTGCTTCCAGACCTTTGGCGACCGGGTCAAGTACTGGCAGGTCCACAACGAACAGAATCTGATGATCCGTGTCAACGAGCGGATGAACATCTATGAGGACGACTTGTGGAAGGCTGACAAGATGCGGGCCCAGATGGACTACCACATGTTCCTGGCCCACGCCCTGGCCGTCAACGCCTGTCACGAATTGGTAGAGGGCGGCAAGGTGGGACCCGCTGTTTCCTCCACCTGCACCTACCCCCTGACCAACAAGCCCGAGGACGTGTGGGCCGCCAAGATGAACGATTGGTTCAAGACCAACTACTGCCTGGAGATGCACACCGACGGGGAGTATCCCGGTTACTACATGCGCTACCTCCGGGAGCGGAACATCGTCCCCCGCATGGAGCCAGGCGACAAGGCCATCCTCAAGAGCGCCAAGATCGACTATATCGCCCTGAACTACTACCGCACCCTCTGTGCCAGCTATCTGCCCGCCACGCCGGAGCACCCCGTGGGCGAGCGTGTCTTCCGGGGCAACGAGGTGGACTTCGACCAATACGGCTACTGCCGCGATGAGAAGAACCAGAACCTCCAGGCCAGCGAGTACGGCGCCCAGATCGACCCCATGGGCCTTCGGATCGTGCTCAACGAGTATTATCGCCGGTACCATCTGCCCCTGCTCATCACCGAGAATGGCCTGGGCATGGCTGACACCCTTACCGAGGATGGCAAGGTCCACGATCCCTACCGTATCGACTATGTGCGGAGCCATATCCAGGCCTGTGCCGACGCCATCGAGGACGGCGTGGAGCTGATGGGCTACAGCCCCTGGTCCGTGATGGACCTGCTGAGCTCCCACCAGGGCTTCCGCAAGCGCTACGGCTTCATCTATGTGGACCGGGACGACTTCGACCTGAAGGACCTCAAGCGCATCCCCAAGGACAGCTATTACTGGTACCAGCGCGTCATTGCCACCAATGGCGAGGATCTTTGATCCCGTTTCCTGAAAGTAGAAGGACTTTATTTCTATACCCGAAACATTTCCTTTCCGGACGTGTCCGCGCTGTCACGGGAAAGGAACTGCGCGGTAACGGTGGATTATGGAAGGAGAGCTGATGGATGGGCCATATCCTGGTGCTTGACGTCGGCACCTCCAGCATGCGGGGCATCCTCTTTGACAAGGCCGGGCGCATCTGCCATGTGCTCCAGCGGCAGTACCGGGTGTCCTATCTCAGCGACGCCATGGCGGAGCAGGATCCCCGGGACTGGGAGGATGCGCTCTTCGCCATCCTGGAAGACCATGCGGCATGGGCCGGGGAGAACGGCGCGGAGATCTGCGCCCTCTCCCTGACCTGCCAGCGCTCTTCCGTCATCCCGGTGACAGAGGACGGCACCCCCCTCTGTGACGCCATCATGTGGCTGGACAAGCGCAACGCCGCTATCTGTGGGGAGATGTCGCCCTATGAGGGGAAGATCTTCCGGGTCACCGGGGCACACCTGAACACCGTCTTTTCCGCTACCAAGATGACGTGGCTGCGGCGGCACGAGCCGGGCCTCTATGGGAAGGCCTACAAGCTGATGACGGTGGGGGACTATCTGGCCCATCTGCTTACCGGCGAGTTCAAGACTGACCACACCTACGGCAGCCGGTCCCTGCTGATGGACATCCGTACCCGGCAGTGGGACCAGGAGATGCTGGACCTCTTCGAAGTGGACGGAGAAAAGCTTTGCGAGCTGATCCCCCCGGGGTCTGTCCTGGGGCACACCACGGAGCAGATCCAGGCGCTTACCGGCATACCGGCAGGCCTGCCTCTCATCAGCGCCGGCGGCGACCAGCAGTGCGCGGCCCTGGGGATGGGCGTCCTTCAACGGGGAGATATGGAGATCACCACCGGCACCGGCGGCTTTCTCCTGGCCTATTCGGATGAGGTGCCTGATGGGCTTCGGCCCGATGTTATCTGCGGCGCCCACGCGATCCCCGGCAAGTATGTGCTGGAGTCCAGTATGCTCTCCTGCTCCTCCCTGTACGACTGGTTCCTGCGCCAGTTCTATCGGGAGACGCCGGAAAAGGACCTGTATGCCGCCATTGACCGGGAGGTGCTGGAGAGCACTGCCGGGGCAGGGGGGTGCATCGCGCTTCCCTACTTCCAGGGCCGGGGCACCCCGGACTGGAATAGCCAGGCCCGGGGCAGCTTCCTGAATCTGACCCTTCACACCAGCCGG
Source organism: uncultured Oscillospiraceae bacterium (assembly GCA_947589745.1). Lineage (GTDB taxonomy): Bacteria > Bacillota > Clostridia > Oscillospirales > Oscillospiraceae > Pelethomonas. The sequence goes on along the minus strand of CANQCS010000098.1, from coordinate 2,928 downwards.
GCGGACATGGCACGGGCAGTGCTGGAGGCCATCGCTCTGGAGTCCGCCAACAACGTGGAGGTGCTGGAGCGATACACCGGTACCGGCGGCTATCTGTACATCAGCGGCGGCCTCTCCCGCTCCGCTGAGTTCGACCGCATCCAGGCCAGCGCCTACGGCAGGGCCGTCTGCCAGAGTGACAACGCGGAGCAGACCGCTCTGGGGGCCTGGGCCAGTGCGGCGGTGACACTGGGCCTGTGGCCGGACCACGGCGCGGCCCTCACCAGCGCAAAGCGGGACGACCGCATCACCATCTACCACCCCCGGCCGGACTGGGCAGTCCAGTATCAGGCCAAGCGGGCGGAGATGAATCGGCTCTATGAGCTGCTCCACGGCGGACATGGTACCGCCGGGAGCGAGAAGGGAGCAACTACGTGAAACCCTACGCCATCGGCCTTTACGAGAAGGCCGTACCGAAAACCTTGGATTGGGAGGCCAGGCTGCGGTGTGCCAAGAGCTGCGGCTACGACTTCCTGGAGATCAGCATTGACGAGACGGAGGAGAAACTGTCCCGGCTGGACTGGCCCGCCGAACGGCGGCGGGAACTGGCTGAAATGAGCACGGACATGGACCTCCCCATCCGCAGTATGTGTCTCTCCGGCCACCGGAAGTACCCCTTCGGGGCCTCCGACCCCGCTGTCCGGGCCCGGAGCATGGAGATCATGGAGAAGGCCCTGGACTTCGCCTGCGACCTGGGCATCCGGATCATCCAGTTGGCAGGCTACGACGTGTACTATGAGCCGGGTACGCGGGAGACCGAGGCCCGCTTCCGGGAAAATCTCCGGAGAGCGGCGGACATGGCCGCGTCCCGGGGCGTGCTGCTGGGCTTCGAAACCATGGAGACAACATTCATGGACACCGTGGCCAAGAGCATGGCCTATGTGGCTCTCATTGACAGCCCCTATCTGGGCGTGTATCCCGACGCAGGAAACCTCACCAACGCCGCCAGGCTCTACGGCGGCAGCGTCATCGAGGACCTGGAGCTGGGCCGGGGCCATATCGAGGCCCTGCATCTGAAGGAGACTGTGCCCGGAAAGTACCGGGAGGTGCCTTTCCTCACCGGCCATGTGGACTTTGAGGCCGTCATCGCCAAGGCGTGGAGTCTGGGCGTCCGGCGGTACGTGACGGAGATGTGGGACGTGGGCAAGCCCTGCTGGGAGGACGACATCCGCTTCGCCGTCACCTCCATGAGGGCCATTTTGGACCGCCAGCCGGCAGGCTGCTGACAAGCGGGAGGAGAACTGCTATGTATGTAACAAAGAAAGTCATTGGAACGCTCAACAAGTGCTACGCCCTCAGTGAGCTGACCTATGAGGGCCGCCACTGCTTTCTGGTGGCGGCGGAGAAGCAGGACCCCTGCTATCTCTTCAGCGAGGACGGGGAGAAGCTCTCTACCGTCTGGGAGGGTCCCGGCGGCGTCATGACCATGACCCCCCTCCCCGGCGGGAACGGCGCTTTTCTGGCCACCCACAAATTTTACTCCCCCAATGACTCCGCCGAGGCCAAGATCGTCATCGCCGAGCCGAGGGCGGGCGGGGACTGGACTGTTCGGACCCTGGTGGACGCCCCGTTTGTCCACCGCTTCGGCATCCTGGAGCGGGGCGGTGTACGCTACCTGATCGTCTGTTGCCTCAAGAGCGGCCACGCCTGCAAGGAGGACTGGACGAAGCCCGGCCGGGTATTCGCAGCCGTGCTGCCGGAGGACCTGAGTCCCTTCAACGAGGCCCACCAGCTCCCTCTCACTGAGCTGAAGAGCGGCATGCTGAAAAATCACGGCTACTGCCTGGTACGGGAGCAGGACTACGACACCGCCCTCGTCACCTGTGAGCAGGGCGTGTTCCAGTTTGTGCCGCCGGAAACATTGGGCGGGGACTGGGAGATCCGGCATCTGCTGGGCGTGCCCACCAGCGACGCGGTGCTGGTGGACTTGGATGGCGACGGGCAGCTGGAGCTGGGCTGTATGAGCCCCTTCCACGGCGACCGGTTGGACATCTACCACTTAAACGCCGCCGGTGCCTACGAGAAGGTCTGGGAGTACCCGGAGCCCTGTGAGTTCCTCCATGCCATCTGGGCTGGCGCTCTCCTGAACGGCCCTGCCTGGGTGGTCGGTCACCGGAAGGGCCGGCGGAACACCATGGTCATCCGCTATCTCCCCGGCACCGGATACACCGCGGAAGTGATCGACGAAGATGTGGGCGCGGCCAACGTGCTGCACTTCGTGAACACCGCCGGCCAGGATGTGATCGTGGCCGCCAACCGGGAGACAGACCAGATCGCCATGTACACCTTCGCCAACTGATGGCGATGGGATAGAACGACAAGATCCCTACATTTTGAAATCACATCAAGGAGGATATGACAATGGGACTGTTTGATTTTCTGAAGAACAAGGAGAAGCCCGCCGCTCCCGCCCCCATTACCTTCCCCGCCACCCTGGGTTCGGTGGCCAAGGGCACCTTCGTGCCCATGGACAAGATCCCCGACGAGGTCTTCTCCAGCGGCGCTATGGGTGAGTGCTGCGGTGTGGATCCTGCCGAGGGGAAGGTCTACTCCCCGGTGGACGGCAAAATCAGCCAGCTGGCCGACACCCTCCACGCACTGGGCCTGGAGGCTGCTGGCATGGATATCCTGATCCATGTGGGCGTAGATACAGTGGAGATGAACGGCGACGGCTTTGCCAGCAATATCAAACTGGAGCAGACCGTGAAAAAGGGCGACCTGCTGCTGACGATGGATCTGAACAAAATCAAGGCCGCCGGTCATCCCGCCACCATCATTGTGGCGGTGGCCAACTCCGACGACTTCGCCTCCGTAGAGGCCGTGGCCTCCGGCGCGGTCAACCCCGGCGATGACCTCTTGAAGGTCAGCAAGTAATACTTTTTCTTGAAA
>CANQCS010000097.1 GCA_947589745.1 uncultured Oscillospiraceae bacterium | reverse complement strand
GAACTGCTTCCGCTTCATGGTGTCCTTGGGGCTGACCCGCATGAAGTGCTCCGGCTCGAAGGTGGGGATGCCCTGGAACCGGAACTTCTTCCCCGGCACGGTGACGGTGTCGCCGATGGAGAAGAGGCCGGGGTCGAAGACGCCGATGATGTCCCCGGCGTAGGCCTCGTCGATGATCTCCCGCTCGGCGGCCATCATCTGCTGGGGCTGGCTCAGCCGCATCTTCTTGCCGCTCTGGACGTGGAGATACTCGCTCTCCCGGCGGAACTTGCCGGAGCACACCCGCATGAAGGCGATGCGGTCCCGGTGGGCCTTGTTCATGTTGGCCTGGATCTTGAAGACGAAAGCGGAGAAGTCGTCGGACAGGGCGTCGATCTCCCCGCTGTCGGACACCCGGCTGAGGGGCGGGGTGGTCATGCGCAAAAACTCCGCCAGAAACGGCTCCACGCCGAAGTTGGTGAGGGCGGAGCCGAAGAACACCGGGGACAGCTTCCCCTCCCGGACGGCCTTCAAATCGAACTCCCGGCCCGCGCCCAGCAGCTCCACCTCGTCCCGCAGGGTCTCCCACCGGCTCTGGCCGATGATATCGCCCACCGCCGGATCCTCCAGGTCCACCTCGGTGGAGGCGGCCTTCCTGGCGTGGCCCTCGCCGGAGAAGAACAGGATGCGCTCCCGCTCCCGGTCGTAGACGCCCTGGAACTCCTTGCCGCAGCCGATGGGCCAGTTGACGGCGTAGGTGTCGATGCCCAGCTCCCGCTCCACCTCCTCACAGAGGGAGAGGGGGTCCCGGGTCTCCCGGTCCATCTTGTTGATGAAGGTAAAGATGGGGATGCCCCGCATGGCGCAGACCTTGAAGAGCTTCCGGGTCTGGGGCTCCACGCCCTTGGCGCCGTCGATGACCATGACGGCGGAGTCGGCGGCCATGAGGGTGCGGTAGGTGTCCTCGGAGAAGTCCTGGTGGCCGGGGGTGTCCAGGATGTTGATGCAGTAACCCTCGTGCTGGAACTGCATCACCGATGAGGTGACGGAGATGCCGCGCTGCTTTTCAATCTCCATCCAGTCGGAGGTGGCGGCCCGGGCCCGCTTGCCCTTGACCTCCCCGGCCTGGGCGATGGCCCCGCCGTAGAGCAGCAGCTTCTCCGTCAATGTGGTCTTACCGGCGTCCGGGTGGGAGATGATGGCGAAGGTCCGCCGGCGGTTGATTTCCGCTTCATATTGAGACATAGAGGTTCCTCCGTTTTTTGTGTGATAGTGTCCTGTACGAATTAAAAATGGGGGTTCTGGTCTACATGGGAGGGACCTCCTGTTTTGGATTGGGGGAAAACAATCATACTATTCTTCAATCAGAATCATATACGTTACCGTGCGGCAGACAAAGGAATTGCAGTGTTTTGGCAGCGAGATCAAAGTTCTTTTCGATACTTTTTCTTTCCAGAAAAAGTATCAGATGATCTGGCCCTCCAGCAGGGCGGGCAGGCTGTCTGGGTTGTTGGGCAGCACAGCGGCCCCGGCGGTGATAAGCTCCTCCTTGGAGCGGTAGCCCCAGGGGGCGGCCACGGGCAGTAGCCCGGCGGCCAGGGCAAAGCGCATATCGGTGCCGCTGTCGCCCACGTAGGCGATCTCGCGGGGGCGGAGTCCCAGGGACTCCAGCACAGGCGCAATGGCGGCGGGGTCGGGCTTCAGGGGGCGGCCGTCGGCCCGGCCGAAGACGCACTGGAACGGAATATCGGGGAACAGGGTCCGGATGATCTTGACGGTGCTGCCCTCGGTCTTGTTGCTGAGGACGCCCAGAAGGTAGCCCCGCTCCACCAGGGAGGCCAGCATGGTCTCCACGCCGGGGTAGGGGGCGGTCTGCTCGGTGCAGTGGAGGGGGTAGTCCGCCAGGTAGTGGGCCAGGACCCGGTCCACCGCGCCGGTATCGCTGCGGTCGGGCACCGCCCGGCACACCGCCTCCCGGATGCCGCCGCCCACAAAGGCCTCGCACTCCTTCACCGGGTGGGTGGGCAGGCCGCAGGCGGCCAGGGCCCGGTTCAGCGCCCCGGCGATATCGGGGATGGTGTCCAGCAGGGTGCCGTCCAAATCAAAGATAACTGCTTTCAGCATAAATGGCTATGTCTCCTTCGGAGGGATATCTTTCGTTCTTTTGTCTCCGAAAAATATATTATACTTGGTGTGTGAAGAAATGTCAATGCAAGAAAATACATCTTGTGTTTTCTTGTGTTTTTGCACATCTTGTTTTTGGCTCCGTTTTTGCAATCCTACGAAATAAATGTGATTCCAGCATGGGGGTTGACGGCGGCGGGCATGTCGTATATAATAGGGATGCGATACCCAAAAATATCGATGGAGGGCCCTTTTATGAACAAACGACAGCTGATTAAACAGATCGCCGTTGAGGCGGACATTCCCCAGGCCAAGGCGGCCGCCGCGCTGGAGAGCACTGTCAACCTGATCATCGGCGCTGTGGTCGACGGGGACAAGGTGCAGATCCCCGGCTTCGGTACCTTCCAGGCGAAAAAGCGCGAGGCGAGACAGGGCCGCAATCCCCGTACCGGCGAGGTCGTGGATGTTCCCGCCTCCAAGGCCCCCGTATTCCGGGCCGGCAAGGCGTTCAAGGACGCGTGCAAGGAGTGATCTCCCCTACCCCATTGTTTGATACATTGCAAAACCGCGACCGGCAGAAGGGAGCGCACCGGATGGTGCGCTCCCTTCCCATTTTGCCAGGGATCCTCCGGGCCGGCCCGCGCGATCATACGGAGAATTTTTGAGAAGCCCGCGGTTTCGACAGAATATCGGGAATACAGGTCTTATAATGACTGCAAGCAGAACGCTTGCAGTCATTTTTTTACACAAAGGAGACAAGCCATGGAGATGCGATACCGGGCGGAAAACCGCCTGCTCACCATTTCCCTCGCCGGGGAGCTGGACCACCACGCCGCCAAGGGCCTGATGGACTCCATCGACCGGTGCATGGAACAGAACCTGCCCGCCAGGACGCTGCTGGACCTGGGGGGCGTGACCTTTATGGACAGCTCCGGCATCGCCGTTGTCATGCGGGCCAAGCGGCGCATGGACGCCCTGTCCGGGAGCCTGGCGGTGGTGAACATCCCCAAGCAGGCGTCCCGGGTGCTGGAGACGGCGGGGCTGGACCGGTATGTGGATATGCTGGTGTAAGGAGGGATACCATGAGGCAGAAGAGCACCAACTACATAACTTTTGAATGTCTCAGCCGCAGCGCCAACGAGGCCTTCGCCAGAGGGGCGGTGGCCTGCTTCGCCGCGCAGCTGGACCCCACCCTGGAGGAGCTGGGCGACATCAAGACCGCCGTCAGCGAGGCGGTGACCAACGCCATCGTCCACGCCTACCCGGACACCCTGGGCCGGATCGTGGTGAAGGCCCAGATCCTGGAGGGGGGTGTGCTGGAGATCACGGTCCGGGACTGGGGCCGGGGCATCCAGGACGTGGAGAAGGCCCGGGAGCCTCTCTTCACCACCGGCGGCGAGGAGCGCAGCGGCATGGGCTTCACCATCATGGAGAGCTTCATGGACAAGCTCACCGTCCGCTCCCAGCCGGGCAAGGGCACCAAGGTGACCATGCGCCGCCGGGTCCAGCCCCGGGGCCGGGGGAGATGACCGGCGAGACGCTGGAGCTCCTGACCCTGGCCCGGCAAGGGGACGAGGCGGCCACCGCTCGGGTCCTGGAGGAGAACAGCGGCCTCATCTGGGCGGTGGTCCGCCGGTACTACGGCAAGGGCGCGGAGCCGGATGACCTGTACCAGCTGGGCTGCCTGGGTTTTCTCAAGGCCGTGCGGGGGTTCGACACGGAGTACGGCACCCAGTTCTCCACCTACGCCGTGCCCAAGATCGCCGGGGAGATCCGGCGGTACCTCCGGGACAACAGCGCCCTCAAGGTGGGCCGCACCCTGCGGGAGCAGAGCATCGCCGTCTACGCCGCCCGGGAGAAGCTGCGCGCCCGGCTGGGCCGGGAGCCGGTGCTCAGCGAACTCAGCGAGGCCACCGGGCTCAGCGTGGAGGAGATCGCCGAGGCGGAGCTGGCCGCCGCCCCGCCGGACAGCCTCCAGCAGGAGAACGCCGACGGCCTGACCCTGGAGTCCACCCTGGCCGACCCGGCGGGCGAGGAGACCATGGTAGAGCGCATCGCCCTGCGCGCCGCCGTAGACGCCCTGCCGGACCAGGAGAAAAAGACCATCCTCCTGCGCTTCTTCAAGGGCCTGACCCAGCAGCAGTGCGCCCGCATCCTGGGGGTCAGCCAGGTGCAGATCTCCCGTCTGGAGAAGCGGGCCATCGAAAAGCTCCGCCGGGAGATGGGGTAGCGGAGGCGGATCTCTCCCGTCATTCTGCCCTCCCGCCGTCCTTCTGCGGGAAACGGGGGCGCCACGGTGCCCCGGCAGCGGGAATAAAGTTCTTTTGATCCCCTTTTCCTTGAAAAATAGTATTGTATTTTGCGCCGGGATGCTGTATACTAGAGGAGCAGTTCTGATTTGGGAGGAACCTCTATGAAGAGCAACAGTACATGGCGCTTTGTCCTGGCAATCGTCGGCGCGTCCCTGGCGGCGGCCGGTTTTATCTGCATCGTTGTCGCCAATTGGAACAAGCTGACTGCCTGCGCGGCTTCCCTGGGGAAAAAGCGCAGCGCCTGCCCTGAGTTCGACGATTTCGACGACGATTACACCACTTAAAAACCGGCGTTTTTCGGTACGGGAAAAGGAGCGCGGACAGCTTTCACACGCTGTCCGCGCTCCTTTTTTCATGCAGTATTTGTTCAAACGCTCCAATCCTTGCAGACGTCCACCCAGGCGAGGAAAGCGGAGTACCGCTCCAGCTCGGGGATGGTCAGCTCGATGGCGCTGTTGCCGCTGCCGCAGGCGGGAAAGACGGTCTGGAACCGCTTGAGGGACTCGTCCAGGTACACGTCCACGCCGGGATTCACCGCGAAGGGACACACCCCGCCCACTGCGTGGCCCACCCGGGCCGCCGTGTCCTCCAGGGACAGCATTTTCGCCTTCACGCCGAACTGGGCCTTATACTTCGGGTTGTCGATGCGGGCGTCGCCGGCGGCCACCACCAGCACCGTGCGGTCGTGGACCTGGAACGCCAGGGTCTTGGCGATGCGGCAAGGCTCACAGCCCAGGGCCGACGCGGCCAGCTCCACCGTGGCGCTGGACACTGGGAACTCCAGCACCCGGTCCTCCATCCCGTATTGGCGGAAATAGGCTCTTACTTTTTCAATGGACATAGAAATGACCTCCAGACAGGGCGATCAGCCCCCAAAAGAGAATACAGCGATACTGCCGCACAGAGCGGAAACAGGGGTCACGCCCGCCGCCAGAGCAGCAGGTTGTTTTCAAACGCCGCCGTGAGACGGCCCGTGTCCTTCAGCCAAGAGAGGTAGGACCGGACCGTGCTGCCCACCAGCGCATACTGCTCAAAGTTCATGGTCAGACCGTAGTCCGCAAAGAGCCGCTGCAAAACGGCCTCAAAGCACAGCGGCTCCCCGCACACGTCCACGATCTTCTCCGCGATCTCCAGCACGGTGTCGATGTTGTACTGGGCCAGGGCGGCCACGTCCTCCGCGGCCGCCGCGTGGGCGGGGACGAACAGCCTGGCGGTCATGGCCTTGACCTTCTCCAGGGTGGCCAGATAGGCGGCCACGTCGTAGAGGAAGCCGATGCGGTACTTCTCCAGAGTCTCCCGGCTGGAGAGGCAGTCGGCCAGATAGACCACACCGTCCGGCGTGCGGAACCCCGCCATGTCGAAGAAGTGGCCCGGCAGCGGGATCTCCTCAAAGCCCTCCGGCAGGACCTCCGCCGTCAGCTCCTCCGCCCCGCTCTCCTGGGCCAGCAGGAACTTGTGGCGCAGGTCCTTGCAGGGGTAGCCGCCGTAGAGGAACGCCGGCTCCAGGATGGGGTGGCGGGTGAAGTCCCGCTCGATGCCGGGGGCGTAAATTTTACAGCCCGTCTGCCGCTGGAGGTACTGGTTGCCGCCGATGTGGTCGGCGTTGGAGTGGGTGTTGTAGATGGCCGTGAGGCGCCAGCCGTTGGCGTCCAGCAGCTGGCGGACCTTCCGGCCAGCGTCCTTGTCGCTGCCGCTGTCGATGAGGCAGACGTCCTTCTCGTTCAGCCGCACAAGGCCGATCTTGGCGGGGCTCTGGATGTAGTAGCTGTTTCCCGCGGCCTGGATCAATTCGTACATAGCGCTTCCTCCTCTGTTGGTCAGGATAGAAAAATTCCCGCGCAGACAGCCGGATGCCGTCGAGTCACCGGATGACCACGTTCTCCCGGCCCAGCACCTCGGTGAACTCCTCCACCAGGGACTTGGCCAGCAGGCAGGTGGTGCCCATGCGCCTGCCGGTGTCGGTGAACACCAGCTTGGCCGGGGTGCTGCCGGGGAACATGCGGATGACCCGGTTGATGTGCTCCAGCGCCGGGTCGCTCACGGACGGCAGGCGCAGCCACAGCGTACCGCCCTCCAGCACCTCCACCCCGGTCCTGGCCTTTTGGACCGCCGCCTCCTGCTGGGGGCTCTGGCCGCCCCGCAGGGCGTACACCGCGTCGCACAGGATCTGGGGCGGCTTCTCGTCCCGGACGGACAGCTTGCCCTGGACCAGCACCGCGTTCCCCACCGCCAGCAGCCGCCCGCACTTCTCCAGGGCCTTGGCGAAGCACAGCAGCTCGATGGACCCGGTGTCGTCCTCCACGGTGGCGTAGGCCATGAGGGTGTTGTTCCGGGTGGTGCGGGTGCGGTAGGCGGAGACGATGCCCGCCACGGTGATCCGCTGCTCGTCCCGGTACACCGTGGGGCCCCCCTCCTGGGCGAAATCGGCGTGGATGGAGGCGATGCCCACCGCGCCGGCCCGGCGGGCCGTCTCCCGGTAGGCGTGCATGGGGTGGCCGGAGAGGTACAGTCCGGTGATCTCCCGCTCCTGCCGCATCTTCTCCTCCGGGGCGTACTCCGGGATGTTGGGCAGGACGATCTGGGCCAGGTGGGGCTGGCTCACGGCGGCGGCCATGCCGAAGAGGTCGATCTGCCCCTCCAGGTTCAGGCGGCGGCTGTCCGCCACGGAGTCCAGCAGCTTCTCATACACCGCGATAAGCTGGCTCCGGTAGGCCCCCAGGCTGTCGAAGGCCCCGGCCCGGATCAGGTTCTCCACCGCCCGTTTGTTGATATCGGAGCCGTACATCCGCTCGCAGAAGTCCTTGAAGCTGGCGAAGGGGCCATTGGCCTCCCGCTCCCTCACCACGCCCTGGATGAAGCCCCGGCCGATGTTCTTGATGGCCACCAGGCCGAAGCGGATGCCGTCCTCCTCCACGGTGAAGGAGTCATAGGACTTATTCACGTCCGGCGGCAGGAGCTGGATGCCCATGTCCCGGCACTCGTTGATATACTCGCTGATCTTGTCCGACCAGTCCAGCACGGAGCTCAGCAGCGCGGCCATGTACTCCTTGGGCCAGTGGAGCTTGAACCAGGCGGTCTGATAGGCCACCACGGCGTAGCACACCGCGTGGGCCTTGTTGAAGGCGTACTCGGCAAAGGCGTCGATCTCCGCATAGATGGCCGAGGCCACGTCCTCCGGCACCCCGTTGGCAATACACCCGGCGATGCTCCGGGCCGGGTCGCCGTAGATGAAGGCGGCCCGCTCCTTCTCGATCTCCTTCCGCTTCTTCTTGCTCATGGCCCGGCGCACCATGTCCGCCTGGCCCAGGGAGTACCCCGCCAGGCGGCGGAAGATCTCGATGACCTGCTCCTGGTAGACGATGCAGCCGTAGGTGATGGACAGGATGGGCTCCAGCAGCGGGTGCTTGTAGCTCACCAGCTTGGGGTCGTGCTTGCAGGCGATGAACCGTGGGATGGAGTCCATAGGCCCCGGCCGGTACAGGGCCACGATGGCGGTCAGGTCCTCCACGGACTGGGGCTTCAGCCCCACGCAGACCCCGGTCATGCCGGCGGACTCCATCTGGAACACGCCGCTGGTCTTGCCCTGGGTCAGCATGTCGAAGACCGCCTGCTCGTTCTCCGGGATATCCGACAGCCGGAACCCCGGCTGCTTCCTCTGCACCATCTTCACCGCATCGTCCAGCACCGTCAGGTTGCGGAGGCCCAAAAAATCCATCTTGAGAAGCCCCAGCTCCTCCAGCGTCACCATGGTGTACTGGCAGACGATGGTCTCGTCGTTCCGGGCCAGGGGCACGTAGGTGTACACCGGGTTCTTGGTGATGACCACCCCGGCGGCGTGGGTGGAGGCGTGGCGGGGCATCCCCTCCAGGCTCCGGGCGGTGTCGATAAGGCGCTTCACCTTTTCGTCGCCGTCGTACAGATCCTTCAAGGACTTGCTGACCCGCAGGGCGTCGTCCAGGGTGATATGGAGGGTGGAGGGCACCTGCTTGGCCACCACGTCCACCTCGGCGTAGGGCATGTTCATCACCCGGCCCACATCCCGGATGACGCCCCTGGCGGCCATGGTGCCGAAGGTGACGATCTGGGCCACCCGGTCGCTGCCGTACTTCCGGCGGACGTAATCGACCACCTCGTCCCGGCGGGTGTCGCCGAAGTCCATGTCGATATCCGGCATGGACACCCGCTCCGGGTTCAGGAACCGCTCGAAGTACAGGCCGTACTGCATGGGGTCGATATCGGTGATGTGGAGGCAGTAGGACACCATGCTCCCGGCGGCGGACCCGCGCCCCGGCCCCACGGGGATGCCCGCCTCCCTGGCGAAGCGGACGAAGTCCGACACGATCAGAAAATAGTCGGTGAAGCCCATCCGCTGGATCATGTCCAGCTCGTAGTCCAGCTGTTTATGATATTCCGGCCGCTCTCCCCGGTACTTCTCCGCGAAGCCCCGCTCGCAGAGCTTGCGGATATAGGTCTGGGAGGTCTCCCCTTCCGGCACGGCAAACTCCGGCAGGTGGTACTTGCCGAAGGTGAATTCCAGATTGCACATCTCCGCGATGCGCCCGGTATTCTCCAGCGCGTCCGGGTAGCGGCGGAACAGCTTCTCCATCTCCTCGGTGGAGCGGACGTAGAAGTTCCGGGGCTCGTAGCGCATCCGCTTCTCGTCGTCCACGGTCTTGCCGGTCTGGATACAGAGCAGGATGTCGTGGGCCTCGGCGTCCTCCGGGGCCAGGTAGTGGCAGTCGTTGGTGCAGACCAGGGGGATGCCGGTCTCGTTGTGGATGCGGAGCAGGGCCTCGTTGACCACGGCCTGGTCCCGGATGCCGTGGTCCTGGAGCTCCAGGTAGAAGCCGTCCTCCCCGAAGAGCTCCCGCATCTCCAGGGCGTAGGCCTTGGCGCTCTCGTACTCCCCCCGGAGGATGCGCCGGGGGATCTCTCCGGCGAGGCAGGCGGACAGGGCGATCAGGCCCTTGCAGTGCTGCCGCAGCAGGTCCATGTCGATGCGGGGCTTGATATAGAACCCCTCCACATGGGCCATGCTGACCATATAGCTGAGGTTCCGGTAGCCCTCCTCGTTCCGGCAGAGCAGCACCAGATGGCGGCTCTCGGCGTCGAACTCGTGGACTTTGTCGAACCGTGTCCGGTTCGTGGGGGCCACGTAGACCTCGCAGCCGATGATGGGCTTGACGCCCTCCCGCTTGCAGGCGCGGTAAAAGTCGATGGCCCCATACATGACGCCGTGGTCGGTGACCGCAACGGCCTCCTGACCAAGCGACTTGACGCGCTTCGCCAGGCCGTCGATGCGGCAAAAACCGTCCAGCAGGCTGAACTCCGTGTGGACGTGGAGATGGACAAACGACATAGATGCGCTCCTTTCTGCGGAGGGGGGCTCCGCCCCCACCAGGTCTGATGCGCACCCCCGACGGGTGCACCCCGGGGTTACTTTTCCCCCGTGGGAAAAGTAACCAAAAGCACGTTTAAGAAAACCAAGAATGGTTTTCTTAAAAATCTTTCCTTAATTTTTGTTTTTGTTTTGCGCTCCCCCTGGGGCTGGTCTGGTCTAAACCGGGCCGGGTCCCGTGTATGGGATTCTGCGGCTACCCGAGTATGTCCCCAAGGAGATCCTGCTGCGGCGCAAGTTTCGCCGCTTGCGGCGGCGAAACCGGACATTGGCTGCGCTGGTCGTTTTCCGTAGTCCTACTGCCGGTTGCTCCGTTCCACTACGCAATTGGGGGCGCGGTGGGCGGCGTGGGAAAATGTCGATTCTTTTACTTGGAATGGCGCTCCCGGCATACCAGCTCGTCCAGAGATAAATCATAAAAATCCGCCAGCGCGATCAGCGTGGGCAAGGGCGGCAGGCGGTCCCCATATTCGTAATTCTGGTAGGTCCGCACTCGAATGTGTATGGCTTTCGCAACCGCTTCCTGTGAAAGCTCCCGCGCTTTCCGCAGAAGAATCAAATTTTCATAAAGCTGCATGTGGACCTCCTTTCCTCTTGACACGAATGATTGAACGTGATATAATCATACCATAACGCACAATCATTCGTAAGAGGTGTAACCATGAACGAATATCAAAAATGTCTATTCCAGTACATCATTGAAAAGAAATTTCCCAATCTGCGTGACAGACAGGATTATAGGACCGCCCGTGAGGCGGTGCAAGAGGCGGAAGAAAAACTTCTGGAAATGCTGACAGACCAACAAAAGGAGCAATTCGAGCAATATACGGACCGCTCCGCGTATATGAGCTGAATCGAACTGGAGCAGCTATTCCAGGAAACCATGACAGCCTGCCAGGCGCTGAACCCGTAAGGCGCACCCAATGGGTCCCTGCACCAGCGCTTCCCTCTCCTTGGGAACAAACTCACCACAGCCGCAGAATCCCATACACGGCCCCCGGCCCGGTTTAGACCAGACCAGCCAAAGGGCGAGCGCAAAACAAAACAAAAAATTAAGGAAAGATTTTTAAGAAAAGACTTAATAGTAAAAAGGAACTATTTTCCGTAGAGGCGGCGTAGCCAGATGGTCACGCCGTCTTTCTACGTCTACTGGTTCGCTCAAGGGTAACAGATTGCTCGAAAGCGGGGATCTCGACCTCATCCAGGAAGTTGAAGACGATCTTCACCGTCTGCCTGCGCTTACCATTGACCTTGCTCGGCGGGTATACCACGATCTTCTTGATGTACTCGTTCACGATC
>CANQCS010000096.1 GCA_947589745.1 uncultured Oscillospiraceae bacterium | reverse complement strand
GGGTCGATCCAGGACGCGCCGATACGGACGCTGATCTCCGAAGCGGTCAGGTCCTTGGGCTGCATCTGCTCCAGCTTTTCCACGTTGACGGCGAACTCCGGGTATTCCTCTGCGGCGGCGCGGGCCTGGGCCAGCTTCGCCCTCACATTGCCGGAGAGATATTCGTCGGCGGTCTGCCAGCCCTGAAACCAGTGTGTCCCACCGTCCTCGATGTCAAAGGGGCCGGTGGCGGGGTCCTTGAAAATGATGCCTTTGAGGTCCTCCACGATCTGCGGGATCTTGTCGCCGCCACCCATAAGGGAGGCCATAAAGCCCAGGTCCACGCAAGCCCGCTCCCCGATGGAAACGGCCAGGGCCTCCACCGCCGTGTCCACATGGGTCACAGGCTCCTTTACTTGAATGGTGCGCTTGGTGAACATATCCGCCTTGCGCTCCAGTCGTCCCTCATCGTCAATGACTTCCAGGGAACACAGGAGCGGGTAAGCGGAATCCTGCTCAAAGGCCAGCTTATTGCCCTGGCTGTTCAGCAGGCCGTAGGCGGCGGTGTATCTGTCGTAGAGACCGCTGAGCCGTTCCTGTTCCGCTTTCACCTCGGCGTCGCCCGCGCCCATCAGCTGCAAGTCAATGAGCTTTCTGGTGCTGTCGCGGATGGCGATCATGCCCCTGACACGGGCCTCCTGAGTTTTGCCCAGAGACACAGGATCCATACGGGAATTTTCGCGGTAGTAGAGCTTGCCGTCCACCAGAGCGTAGCTGAAATTGCGCACGGTGGGGTCGGCGGGGATGCTCCGGTCCACGGTGCCCTCCTGCTCCTGCCTGTCCAGGTCCAGCAGGGCGCGGTCAGGCGGCGCGATATGCTGGATGGCCTCGGCCAACTGCTCTTTGAGGTCCGCGCCCTCAATGGGGAGGCAGGCTGTCTCGGTGGCGTTCCCATACATACTTGGCCCACTCACCATCGTACCCAGCACCATCTCCGGGTGCTCCAGATAGTAGCGGTTGAGGGGTACGCCGTCCTCTGCCTGGCCGGCATGGACCCATTCCGGCTCCTTCTCCGGCACACGGTCCCGCTTCTGGAAAAAGAGGATATCGGTGGTGACTTCGGTGCCCGCGTTGCCCTTGAAGGCGTTGTTGGGTAAGCGGATGGCCCCCAGCAGGTCCGCTTTCTGTGCCAGCGCCTGCCGGACCTTGGAGTTCTGTTTATCCATGGTGCCCTTGCTGGTGATAAAGGCCATGATACCGCCGGGACGCAGTTTGTCCAGCGTCTTAGTGATGAAATAGTCGTGGATCAGGAGGTTTTGCCGGTCATACCGCTGGTCGTTGACCTTGTACTCGCCAAAGGGGACATTGCCCACAGCCAGGTCGAAGAAATCATCCTGGAAGCTGGTGTGTTCAAAGCCGTCTACGGTGATGTCCGCCTTTTGATAGAGCTGCTTGGCGATCCGCCCGGTGAGGTCATCCAGCTCCACGCCGTAGAGCTTCGCGCCGGCCAGCTTTTCCGGCACAAGGCCGAAGAAGTTGCCGATGCCCATAGACGGCTCCAGAATGTTCCCAGGCTGGAAATCCATCTGCTCTACCGCATGATAGATGGCCTGGATCACCGTGGGGCTGGTGTAGTGCGCGTTGAGAACGGTGCTACGGGCCGACCCGTATTCCTCCTGGGTCAGCAGCTCTTTCAGTTCAGCGTACTCCTTGGACCACTTTTCGTTGTCCGGGTCAAACGCCTGGGGCAGACTTCCCCAGCCGACGTAGCGGGACAGGACCTCCTGTTCCTCCGGCGTGGCCAAACGGTCCTCGGCTTCGATCTGTTTCAGGGTGCGGATGGCCTCCACATTATAATGATAGCGGGTCTTGCTCCCGGCCACGCCCAGGTCCGGGTCGGTGATGTGAAAGTTGTGGCGCTCCGGGCCGATGGGGACCTTACGCAGCACGATCTCGCCGGGGAAATTGATCCCGCCGCTCTGTTCACGCGAGTTTCGGGTGCGGGGCGCTTCGGCAATGGTGCCGCCGTCCAGCTCCACTTGCTCGGTTTCCGCGGATGCCGGTCCCGGCTCCGGGGACTGCTCCTGTTCCGGGGTCAGCTCCGGTATTGCCGCTTCATTCTCGATACGGGTCAGCTCGTCGAAATCGAGGCCCTCCAGCTCATTTTCGATCAGCGCCTCCAGGCTGTCGTACTCGCGGCGTTCCACCACCACATCGTCCACAAGCTGGGTGACGCTGAAATGCACCAGGTCGGCGTTGACCTGGATCTCATGCTGTTCATCCTCCGTGGTGGTGTAGGCCAGCCCGATCTTCGTGAGGTCGGAGAAATCGGGGCCGCCGTCGCCAAACTCCCGGTCGCTGTATTCCTCAATGAGTTCCAGTGCCCTTTTGAGCGTGGGGTCAGACGGGGGCTTTCCCTCCAGCGGTGTGGGCGCAGGGGGCTGCCCCGGCACGTCGGGCGCAGTCAGCGTTTCGGCGGCAATACGCTGGGATTGGACTTCCTCCACAAAGGTGCGGACAAAGGAGACCGGCTCCGAACGGAAAACGGGGAACCAGCCCTTCAAGTCCATATCTTGCAGAGATACGGTCCCGGCCTTATAGTCTACGCTGTCGATCTTCATGCGCCGCCCGTCCATAGTCAGCTCCATGCCCAGGGGGATGTAGTCCGCGGAATCACAGTTCTGGATGATCTCATAGGGGGCATCCGGGCCGCGCTCCGGGTCCGGCCTCGCCAGCAGGACGCTCTTTCCGTGCTCCCGCAGGTGCTTCAAAGTAGCCTGCCACGCGGAATGGCTGCCGGTGACGGAGGTTTTCCCCAGGCCCTCGATCTCCCGCGTGATGACCTTGGTCCCCAGGGCGGGGCCGGCTTCCTCCGCGTCCTTGCCGTAGAACATCATGTAGCCGCCCACCTGGACGCCGATCAGCCGGTCCGGGTGCTGTGTTTTCAGTTCAAGGTATTCCTCAACATTGGGGACCATTTCCGGCTCCACAACCACGGTCATGGTCGCGGCAGCAAGGTCGATGTCCACGTTGTTGATCTGCATCGTCTCGCCGTTGACGGTGAGCGGGTGATCTGGGGCCAAAACGGTGAAGCGCCCTTCATCCAGGTAACGCTCAAACAGATCCTGGCGTATCTCAACCGGTTTCTGGTCCAAATCGGAGAACGTGTAGTACACCGACCCATTCTCGATGCGGTCAAGGATGATGATATTTTTCCCCTTGCCAAAATCGGCCTGCACCATGTTACCAGGATGATACTCGATCCCTTTGGGACTGTGCCACGCACCATCAATGGCTTCAGACGGCGTTTCTTCCTCCGGTGGAGCACCCGCGCCGGTGACCTCCGGCACTTTCTCCGCCTCCGGGGGTGTCGCTGTACCACCCTCCTGGGCGGCGGCCTCCAAATCATCCCGCGCGGGTCCACTGTGAGTCCATTCCGGAGCGTCCCCGTCAAGCTGGTGCCGGTCTATGGCGTCGCGGCTGTCCAGGACTACATCCTGGAAGTTGCGCTCCAGAACGTCCTCTACCAGCCACTCCCGAAACTTGGGCAGGGAGGCATAGGCGTCCAGCAGCTCCGGATCGGATCCTCCGGCCCACTCCATGTAGGACGCGATCTCATCGTCCAGCGTGTCCTTGGCGGCGTCATAGCTGGTGGCGGGGTCTCGCAGATAGGCATAGAGAGAACTGTCCCGAACTATCTGATTGATGGTCTTTAATGCGTCCCGGTAGAGATCAACCGGGGAGGGCACACGGGATGGCGCGTCAGCAGCGGCAGGTTCAGGCTCTACTGCGTTACCAGCGGCGTCAAAATGGATCTCCACATCCTCGCCGTCGCGCTGCTGAATGGCCCTTTCCTTGATATAGCGTTGGCTTTCGATGTTCTTCAGCCACTGAGCGGCGAACCTGTTCAGGTCGTTCCGCAGCTTGGGGATCCACTTGCCCGGTTCCGGGTAGACCTGTTGATAGAGCGACAATCTGCCGTCCTGCCGGAAGGTCAGCGGCTCCAGAGTTCCTTTCTCCCGGTCAACCCGGAACGTCATCTCCGGGTCATACATCAGGTCGCCGTTCTGTGTATAAGTGTGACTGACGGCAACCTCATTCTCGCCGATCCACTCCACATTCAGCGGCATCATCGACTCTCCGGCCTGCATCCGCAGATACCGGTACTGGCCGTCCGCGATCTCCGGGAACAGCTTGGCAAAGGTCCGGTAATTCACCTCCGGGCGGGAGCGCCCAGGCTTTTGGGGCTTGTTGTAGGTGGAGGCGGCCGCCTTGGACAGTTCCGCCCTCAATTTCGTAACCAGCCGGTCAACCGTGTCCCGATACGTTTCCGAAACGCTGAATGTGACCTCGTCGTTTTCTTGGGCGGTCTGCTTGGGGATGAGGCCCTGGTTGGCCATAAGCCGCGTCAGCAGAGGCGCTTCTTCCGCCGCCACAGTGACCTCATAGCTGGACGGGGCGGTTGTGGCTTCGCTTTCTGGCACGTTATCCCCGGCCTGTTGGACAGCGGGGCCGGCCTGTTCCGGCTCGACGCGGGATGGCAGGGTATAGGACCGGCGCTCTCCGGTATCAGCATCCACAGCGGAGAACGCTATGTTGTGCCCGCGCAGCTTTTCCACAGTCTGCTCCAGCCGGTGGGCCGGAATACCGCACATCTCAACCCGTTCCGCGCCGCCAATGGGCCGGGTGGTCAGCGTCAGCCCCAGCGTCGCGGCGGCAGTTTTGGCGTCCTCTCCGAACAGCTCAAAAAAGTCCCCCGCCTGATAGAGCACCAGATGATCCGGGTGGCTGTCCTTCAAAGCGGAATATTCCTCCCACCAGGGGGAGCGCGAAGTTTCCTGCTTCTTCTCCGGCGTCTGGGGCGGCGTAGAAAAGACAGGCGCGTCCTGGGTGGTGGAAATGGTCATCTCCGATGTGGCGGCGATCTTCTCGATCCGCTCCCGGATGGGGCCGGGCATGGTATCATCATAGAATTTGACGGAACGGTCCGGGTCAATGTGGGCGACGGTCTTATAGTCCCCATGTTGCTGCTCCAGCTTGTTCCAGACGGTCAAGCCGTTTCCCAGATAGCCGTACCCGAGGGAGTACCGGGCCAGTTCCAGCGTTTCCACCTCCCGCACGATAGCGTCGGCAAACACCGCGCTCCGGCCAAGGGACCGCATAGCGTCGTCCAGCTTCTTATCACTTACATGAAACCCGTGCTGGGACAGTGTTTCCGCAGCCCGTTTCCGTGCGGCCTCCTTCTGCCGGCGCTCCTGTTCCAAGTCAGGAGAGAGGATGACCTCCACAACAGCGGTTTTCTTTTGAGGCGGCGAGGGCGGTTCCGGCGCCGCCTCTGGCGTTTTCTCCTGCACGGACGCGGACGCAAAGAGGGATATCTGGCCGTTGTCGTTCTCTGCCATCTCCGGCGTCTTTTTCTGAGAGAGGGCACGGGCCGCAGCCGTCAGGCTGTCCCCGGCATCTTCTTCCGACCTCTCAGTGGGAGCGGATCGCTGTTTTTGCGCCTCTTTCTCACGCCGGAGCACTTCCCGCTCCGCCTCCAACGCCGCTTCGGGCAACGGGGTGAACAGGATAGACTCCCCGCGCTGGTAGGCGGCCAGATCCCGCATGGCGTACTGCATCTGCGTATAGCCCCGCGTGTCAGGGCTCAGGGGAGCAAAATCGTTCAGCATCCGGTTAAAAAGCTGCTCTGTTTTCTCAGGGCTGTCCAGAAGGGGCCGAAGCTCCTTCTTGGCCGTGTCATAGTCCCATCCACGCTTTTCCGAAGCATTGGGGTCGTAGTAGAAAAATGTGTTGATCGAGCGGGCAAGGACGGACTTTTCAAACTCCGGCATATAGGCTTTCTCATTCGGGGTGAGATACGTCCCGGCGTCGATCATTTCTCTGACACGCTTTTGTACCTGGTTCCAGTTCAGGGTAACGGTATCATACTTGCCGGAAATACTATCAGAGCGGGACAGCCTGATCCCCTTGGGGTCATGCCACTCGTCATACCCGGTGTAGCTGTGCCCGCCCGTTCCGTATGACTCCTTCAGGCGGTCAGCACACTCCTTTGGCGTATGGCCCTGCACGAAATAGGAGTAGATACGCAGCTTGTTATCGGATACATTGCCGCCTCCGAGCAGCAAGCGGTCGATCTCATCCTCCGTGATAAAACTGCCGCCCACCGGTTTGAAATCCTCCACCGCCCGGAACCGGCTCGGAGGAATGTCCATATCGGTGATACGCTGGAAAAGCTCATACAGGTCACTGGTAGGCCGGAACCGCAGGAGCTCGCGGTTATCTTGATAGGCGCGGGCCAACCCCCACACATCGGACGCGATCTCTTTGCGGGTTTTCGCGTCCTTCAGCATCTCAGTGATCCTTGCGGTGGAATCCGGGAATCCAGGAATGGCATACGCCTGGGCCAGAGACAGGAAGTAATTGTCCCGCTTGGCATCATCGCTGAAATTCTGCCGGGTGTACCACAGGCTCTCCGCCAACTCGCGGAACTCGTTGTCCCGCGCGCGGTCCAGCCTGTCCAGGGAGGCGTATCGTCCATCCCGAAGGAGGCGGCCGATCCGGTTTGCCGCATCCTTCCACGGCACCAGCGTGGCGTCCTGGCCGGTGGCCGCTCTGCCGGGAGCGATCCGCAGACCATCCCCATCAAACCAAAGAGCGTACTGCTGCCCGTCAATGGTGACGCCCTTGCCGCCGATACCGTATTCCTTCCTCAAAAACTCCGCCGCTTTGTAGTCCGCAGGTGATTTCTGAAAGAACGCCACGATATGCTCGATACTGCGATGGCCGTTCCCGCCGCTGGTGAGCGCCCGGTCAATGACCTCATCGGAAACAGGGTCGGAGATCGTGATTTGCCGCCCGCGCTGTTCCTCGGCGCTGGCCTGGGCGATGGCCTCTACCTGTTCCTCCACCGTGGGGAACAGGTGGAATTGGGACAGCGGGGACCGCTCAGACGCAGAAACGGCGGGCTGTCCGCCCGCCGCTGTCTCAGGTCCCTGATCTACTTGTACACGATCTCCGCCAGGACCGTTTCCTCCGCTTGGGCCGTGAAGCTGTTCACCGCCCGCAGCCAACCCATCTGGTCCCTGGCCTTCATCCTCTCGTCCACTCCGCTGGCCGCTTTCATCGCCGCCACGGTCTGGTCCACCTGCTCTCTGGCCTGCCGGTCGATCTCCCTCAGATGGGGCTCCAGCCGCCCCGTCAGCAGCATGGAGGTGTACGTCCCGTGGTGCCGCTCCTTCAGGAACCGCTCCCGCATCCTCCCGTACTTGCCCAGGGGCATTTCCTCCGTCTCGTCCTCGCCGTCCACTGTCAGATCGGGGATCAGGTAGTCCCCCACCTTCGTGTAGGTCAGTTCCATCGTCTGTGCTCCTTTCTGCGTTTTCGCGCTTTAATGTGATAAAATTCTCCCTGGCATCAGTATAGGGCATCACGGGCTCTTTTGCAAGAGGTTTTTGGAAAATATTCTGTTGATTTTTCCGGGCCTCCCGCTCATTGGCTCGGACGGCCCGCCCAATCTCGTTGAGCATCTCCATAGACACGGTGCTGGCGGCGTCGCCCAGGTGATGCAGGACGGCGGGAGTGGAGAACTCGGAGATCCACTGAAGGTCCTCCGCCTCCAGATAGTCCATGGGATCCAGGCCGCACCGCCGCAGGAGGGCGTACTGGACGCTGGCGGTGAGGACGCTTCGGAAACGCACCTCCAGATTCAGTCCGTCCAATTCCTCCAGCAGACTGTCCCGCGTGTCATACCGCAGGTCGGCCAGATAGTCCCGGTAGACCTCATCCACCGCCTGTTCCGCGTGATCCATGAGCTGTGCGCCGATCTCCTGGCTGTCTGAGGAGCCGTATCTCCGCTCCAGCGCCGCCGCCACATCCTTATGGTGTTCCTCCCGCAGCTCCCACAGGTAGGGCATTTTCGCGCCCCGGACAGGCCGGGTGTCCGCCACGTCAAAGACGTATTCCAGCCTCGCCTTGCAGCCCTCATTCTTGCGGATGAGCGCGATGCCCTTGGAGCCGGCCTTGACCCACCGGCGCATCCGCTCGTTCCACAGGTCAAAGCTGGCGCAGGCTGTGGCGTCCGGACGCTGGGCATAGATCAGGAGCTGGTCGTCGAAGGGGTATTTGTAGAGACGCGAACTCGTGTCCAAATAGTCCATCCAGCAGCCCGCGTTGCGCGTAACACGGTTCGCGGTGGTGTCCGCCAGTTCGGATATTCGCTGTAATTTATTTGCCATCAGTACCTCCATTCTGAGTAAAATAAAAAAATCCCGGAGGGGGGACAGTCCGAAAACCGTCCCTCTCCGGGCTTTATGCCGGGCGCCGCAGGGAATTTGTTTTCTCCCCGATCAATTCTCTCTGACACCCAATGATCCCAATTCCTTTGCCGCGTCCTGATAGGT
Organism: uncultured Oscillospiraceae bacterium; assembly: GCA_947589745.1. Lineage (GTDB taxonomy): Bacteria > Bacillota > Clostridia > Oscillospirales > Oscillospiraceae > Pelethomonas. Next base: position 2,847 of record CANQCS010000096.1, on the reverse strand, counting down.
TGTAAAGACGATCCCGTAAAAGCCAAGGCTTCGCGCCACCGCTACGTTTTGCTCCGTATCGTCAATAAACACGCTTTCTTCCGCTCTCAGGGAATACCTCTCCAGAAGGCGCGTGTAAATGGCGGGATCTGGCTTGGTCAACCTTTCCTGGAAGGATAGCAGACCTCCCTCCATATATCCCATGAAAGATAAGGAGTCCCTGCACTCATCGTATGCCTTCTTGGAATAGTTTGACAGATAATATGTCTTATATCCCCACTCTTTCAGGGCCTTTATCCACGGAACAGCATAATCGCGCACAGTGAGCATACCGCCTATATTTGCGTATGCTCTGCGTAGGGGACCCTCCATTTCGGGGTCCAGGCGGATGAACGCCGCCATAGCATCTTCCTCGGTAATGTCCGCACGCTCAAACTGTTCCCAATAGGGACTCAGCAGCGACGCTTTTATGATCCTCCTAATGGTTGGGGCATCAAACCCTTTCTGTGCGAGATATTCCTTGATCCTGAAATCAGCCAGCACATTTCCAATGTCAAATACGATATTCTTGACCATCCGACAGTCCCCCGATCCGCAACACATGAGATAGAAGTCATTATAGTATGGGAATACGGCAAAGCAAAGTGAGATCAGGCCGGTCAGGATACCTGGAGAGGCAGACAGAAGACCGCTTTTCCCCGAGGCATCATAGGGCCCTATATTATTCTTCGATCATTTCATCATCATCCGAGAAGTCCCAGGGTGATAACCCCATTTCCTCCCAAGTCAAGCCGTAGGGCGCACCGCCAGAGGTGTACCCGGCTATAAACGCAAAGCGGTCGTCAGAATACGGGAACAGCTCCTCAAAACGAAGCCGTTCCTTTTCCTCCCGTTCACGCCGCCGCTGTTCCAACCGGAGCGCCTCGGCCTGTTTCATCGCGGCCAATTTCTCAGGGGATAGAGCGCCGATCTCCTCCATGTCCCTGAGCGCACAGGCAGGATCGAGCTTAAAACGCTTCCGGTATGCCCGCACAATATGAGTTCCCTCATAGGTCAACACCCATTGCCGCGCTTTTCGCAGCCTCACCTCGCGCCGCTCTGATTTTGTCAGCTTTTTCTTGTGTTTTGGCATGAGCCACCCTCCCGAAGTCTAACATCAGAGGCCATGTTCTCTGTTGCAGGGCATCCTTCCAAACCGATGATACAGGCACTGAGGAACCATGTCAAGCCTGTTTTTTTCGTTTGGCCTCGTTCATGCGGTCCACTACGTCCCTCTGCGCCGGGGTCAGGATACGGGGAGGCACGATCCGCAGCCACCGCTTGGGCAGCGCAAAGGTCAAAGCGCCGCACCCGTTCTCCGCCGTCATACGGACCTTGCCGGGATATTTGGCGCACAGCTCCCTGAGCTGCTCCTGCACAGCGGGCGTGTAGGTGTAGATCTCCGCATGGGGCTCCTCCTCGTTCCAGATGATGATCGTTTCTCTTTCCAGCCGGGAGAGCTTCATGGGGTCACCTCTCCGGCATACCGTCCTGTCTGCCGGGAGGGGAACTGAGGATGGGGCGGTCCGGCGCTTCCTGGCATCTCCTGAGCGCGTCCCGGGCGGAGGGCCGGATGCCCGGATCAGACTGGACAGGCTGGGGCGGCACGTTGTTGATGATGCCGTCGATCTGGTCGCAGTTCTGCTCCAGGCACATCTCGGCGTACTTCAGAGGGTTCTCCCGCTCCATCACTGATCCTCCCGCACCGTCATAATGAGGTCAACGGCGGCACTCACCGCCTCATCCAGCGCGGTCAGCACCTCGTCGGCCTCCGTCTCGGCCAGGACCATCATGTCCTCCACGACCTCCTCACGCAGTCCCAGCCGGACCGCCATCTGCTCGGCGGTGGGACCGCCGTCATCGGGGCCCAGGAACCAGCCATAGGGGACGCCGAAGAAGTCCGCGATCTCCTTGAACTGATACACGTCCGGGGCGCTGGCCCCGTTGGCCCAGCGGCGCACCACAGGCACCGCCACGCCCAGGTGTCCGGCCAGGTCCTCGCACCGGGTCCCGCTGACTGTAAACAGGTTTCTCAGGCACTTGTCAAACTTTTTTGCTGTGCTTATCATGTTGATCTACTCCTCTTTTCTTATTGAATTCAAGTTTGAAATGTACGAATTTGCCGCCGTCGTCGTTCATCACGACGGTCGCGTCATAGAGGACGCCCTTTTTTTCCGAAAACAAGTCCGTCATATAGACGCGGCCATGCTTCAGCAGGGCTGCGGCGATCTTTGGGGTGAGCTCCTTCCGCTTGGATGTGAAGAACAGGTCATTCTTCCACAGCGCGAAACCGCAGGCGGGCGTATCGCGGTAGCCCTCGCAGTAAAAGCTCTTTTTGCCCTCTACTACATTTTTTCCGCAGCGGGGGCACACACCTACCACGGCGCGTCCAGATCGGGTCAGGACAGAATCGGGAGGCGTCCATCTTTCGTAGGACTTCACCAGATCGGTGACCATCCCGGTAATGCCGTCCATGAAATCCTCCGGGGAACGCTCCCCGCGCTCCACCTCGCCCAGCCGTGCCTCCCATTCGGCGGTCAGCTTGGCGGATCTGAGCTGGGCAGGCATGGCCTGTATCAGAGCGATCCCTTTCTCCGTGGGGATGATCTGTTTTCCCTTCCGCTCCGCAAGACCGGAACGGATCAGCTTCTCTATGATCCCGGCGCGGGTGGCCGGGGTCCCCAGTCCCGTGCGCTCTACGCTCTCCAGCTCCGCGAAGTCCTCCGCGCTGGCCCGCTCCATGGCCAATAAAAGGGTATCCTCCGTATAGGCCCTGGGCGGCGCGGTGTAGTGCTCCGACACGGAGGCTTCTACATTTCCAATGGACTG
>CANQCS010000095.1 GCA_947589745.1 uncultured Oscillospiraceae bacterium | reverse complement strand
GCGGCTCCATCCGTGACCAAGGTTTTATTCACCCCTGACTTACCACGGGGTGTCCAACTTGCAATTGCAATTTTCGTGAAAAAAATTTTCGGTTTTTTTATTAAAAACAGGCAGAATTTTTCATAACTCAAGAGATTCTGCCTGTTTTTATTGGAATAATATTTATTGCCAATGAGCGAAGCAACGGTGGTGTTCTCTTCCCAATGAATCATTCAAAGAATGAATACTTTTTCTTGAAAGAAAAGGCATTAAAAAGAACCTTAACACCGCTACCAAGGCGCTGCAATTCCTGCAGTTCTCGCACACAGTAACGATAGATGGTTTTAATTGAAGGATCGTATAATACGGCTGAAAAATCAGGTGTTGTCCCCTGGATTTCAGAGGGGAAAATTCCCTATCCATGGCAATGCGCCACATGCTCTTTGTAAGTTTGACTGTCCATACACTGATGGCAGGCAAAAAAATCGTGGCAGATATCGCATACTTTGAAGGAATTGCCGCCATTGGCATTAAAATCTGAGGACCCCGCTTTCTGCATCACAAAGCCGCAGACACCACAAATGATATCTGACGGTTCAGGACCCATGTCCACAGAATACCCCGCAGGTGTTGGATAGCGGGAATAGACATAGCACTCGCTGTTTAAATCACGCAATTCGCCGATTCCATGCCAGTCGACTGCGTCACCAGAGTTTCCGGAACAATCGTATGTTACGCCATCCTCTATTTGGTAGACAACCACAACATGGCTGTATCCGTTTTTACTGTTTTTCCACCAAATGACATCTCCCACTTTTACCGTGCTGAAATCCTGATGAACGTAGAGAGGCGCATCCGTCCCGAAAACGAGGTCGGATATCATATAGGCGAATGCGTTGCATCCCCCTCCTCTGCCAAATTTGGGGGAATGATAGTCGTAAGCATCCGACTCATCCCACTTCAGGCCTGTGGGAAACCGTTGCTTCAACTGGAGCAGGGCGGACTGGATATTGACGTCAGAGATTGGCTGTCCATTCGCCAGGTATCCCGGTTTATAAGTTGTTTCGGGCACAGCGGGAGGTGTATAGGGATGTTCACGATTTACACGGTCCTGCAGTGCGTCATAGGCTCTGGCGGTACCATCCCATTCCTGTTCACGCAGTTTCTCTATCATTTCGGCCTGGCTCAGGGTAGGCTGGGGGGTGCTGGACGTGTTAGGGGCGGAACCTGTATTTCCTGTATTTCCTTCATCCCCTGTATTTCCAGTGCCGTTCTCGATGCCAGTGATCAGACGGTAGAGCACGGTCACCGCCTGGGCACGGGACAGGGACATACTGCCCGCAAACCGGCCAGAGCTATCCACACCCTCCAGATACCCAGCGGCATATACTGCGCAGACTGCATTGCGATACAAGGTTGGGATACTGTTATAGTCAGGAATTCTCGCCTGCGCCGATTCCCACTCCATTGCGGTGGGGAGAATCCCTTTAGCCTTCATAAAATTATAGGTGGCCTGGGCCACGATATACCGGTTGGTGCCCGCATTCAGAAGGGCTTCGTTCCATACTCCGTTCTGGTATGCGTCTCCAGCGGTAGTATGAACGATAAGGCTATTTTTCCGGGCTACCTCCATAGCAGCCGTGAACCATTTCCCACCGGTTCCCTGAGCAGCAACCTCCCCGGCATAGAACAACCGGGTCAGCATAGTAAAATACTGGGCATCACTCACAGTCCCATTGGGATCAAACCGATTTCCGCCGACCCCTTCAACAGCACCTCGTTCGACCATATCGTATACTGCGTCATGATACCAACTGCCGCTGGGCACATCTGTGAATGTACCGGGCGTGACAGAAGAGGAGGGATCCGTTGAGGTTGTCTCAGAACCGGGTTGCGCTGGCTTGGTTGACTCCGGCTTCTCACCGAAAGCTGCTACGCCACTTCCGTCTAACACATAGAAAATAGGGGCACAATTGTTCGTCGTATACCAGACGACTTTGCCTTGGTAGCAGATAGGCTGACAGTCAGAGAGGTATATGGAATCAGCCTTCGATACGGCCCCAACGCTACCATCCGCGCTATACGGGGCATAATACAGGGCAGAGTTTTTGTTCCAGAGAATGTAGCCTCCAGACAACCCTGTCGGAGCCAGGACCGGAGTGGAGCCTCCATCGGAAGAAGGAATACTTACATTTGTGACAGAAAGCGTGCTCTTATCGACAAATCCAAGGTATACGGTACGTTTTCCTATATTACCCTTTCCATCGAAATTGTAGGATACTACATAACCATCACTTGTTTCTGCCAGTCCCCCAACCGATGTGCCCGTGGTATTATCACCAGTCTTACCTGGAATCTTTTGGATGGCAGCGCTGGAGACCGGAACACTGAACTTCTCACCATCTGCGGAGGTTTTACAAGCCGTCAGTACTATGCTACGAGGATACGCATCACCGTGATTTACTGTGACGATGCGCTGAGATTGGTCCACCAGAATAAACTGATTGAACGAATGACTAACATAACCGATTGAGGTTTTGAGGTGGAGGGAATTTGTCAGAACCATATCGCTTTGACGTACGGCAAATGCCAGATTGGCTTGATGGTTTATGCCATCTGGGAGTACGTACATCTCATGAGATGTATGTACGTACAACATATTCCCACTCTCCGTCATTCGAAGAGATCCCGCATCAAATGGAACCGTAGTATTAGCGCCATAAAGACTTGCCTGCCCCAGACGCTGCCAGTCCTTGGAGTATTTCACTACCCGAATCACTTCAACACTGTCACTCTCTTCAGGGTTCTCCTGGCCAAAAACAAAGAAGTTGAAGTCCTTTCCAGCAAAAAAACCTCCCCAAAGCGGTAATTCTAAGGAAATAGTCCGGCTGCCTTGAAAAACAAAGTCGCTGCTGTAATCTTCTGCCACCACCTGGTTTTTGATGTACTCAACACGAGTGAGACCACCTTTTGCATTCTCGAACAAATAGGAAGTGATCGGCTTGCTATAGGCCGCGTAGGTACATTTTCCTACATTGTCAGAAATAACAGGTTGGTCGCTGGCCATCGCGGGAGGTACTAAAGACGCCGTCAGGGCAAATGCCAGCAACATGCTCCATAGGCGCTGTTGAAACCGGAAACCAGAATAAGAAGCACACATGGTTATTCCTCCGATACATAACATTTTCCTGCGCTTGTAGACGGGATAATTCTACTATAACCATTCGTAAGGCATTGTCAAGAACGCTGTTACTATTTACTTGGGATTTGGGAATCATCCTTCCGTTTCATCCCGCGCATTTTCTTCTCCGCCGATATAGTCTTGAACAGTTGATAGATAAATGCAGGGACCCCAACAAAGATACTAATAACAATTTTGAAAACGCACCAAATAATCCAGAATAAAAATGTGCCAAATACTGTAACAGGGAACTTCGATTGAATGTACGTTAGGAGCTTCCAGCCAAACGGTACAAAGAAAAAGTATAGAAAGCCAGAGATGATTACATCGCCCCCCTCATTCGTATTATTAATAAGCAGGGCGGCAATAACGCCACAAATTATGCCTAAAACACAGGTCTTGATGAACTCAGAACGTGTATCCACCAGTGCGTTTACATATTTCTGTCTACGCTGATTTTCCGCTGTTTGGGCCCGTTGCTGTTGCTCCGCCTGGATTGCTGTGAAGCACATGTCACAAAGACACGGTGTGTGTTTGCTGGCGCACTCTTTACAGAGCCCCTTTCCGCATTTCTGACACGTCGCTACTGCGTCTCGCTCCTCATGGTTAAAACATTTCATTGGGTAATCCTCCTATAAAACAGTTTGTACAGATACTGAATAACTGTACTATGCTTATAATTATAAGCGTATTATTATGTGTTAGTCAAGTGATATTTTAGATAAACTAATGGTATTATATCTAGGAGATAATACCATGGATATGAAAAAGTCGCTCAATGTCGAAATCGGCAACAGGATACGCATTTCTAGGGAGTGCGCGGGTTTGACTCAAGAGGAATTAGCGGAGGAAATTAACCGATCCACACAATTTATTTCCACTATAGAACGAGGCGTAGCGGGTGCATCATTGGAAACAATTATCAGCATCTGTGATGTTTTATCTGTATCCAGCGACTGGCTTTTGCGAGGTCTTAAGCCTTCCCCCTCAGCGGACAGTATTGCAGCCAAGTTTGCTTTTTTATCCGATGCACAATTGCTTGTAATAAACAAGCTGGCAGATGATGTGATAGCCCTGGTAAAAATTTCTGAGAAAACTACAGAATACCCAAATTCTTGAGAAGGATCTTTCCAAAGAATGCGCTTGGCAAATCTCCGGCCGTGGGAAAGCCAGATGTGTTAATGGCTTCGTTAAGAAATTTTTTGCTAAGGAACATGCAGCCGCCATTATCAATGCGTTAGCCACTCTTTGACGACTCAGTCGTAGCCTGGGAATCTATATCTGCATCGGGGCACAGCGTCCAGATGCCTCTGCCATTCCGGAAGCAATCAAGTCAAATCCTGTATATCGCGTTGCGACGAAGTGTGCCCGAACACTGTCTTTGACCGATCTTGATCATACAAGTGCCGCCGAAATTCCAAAGGACAGCCTTTGGGCTTCCGCCATGTCCATGGCAGGTGGCTTGGCTGGAGGTCCCGGTGGTGCAGTCATGTGCGCGACAGCAAATATGCTGGCTCAACTCAGTTACTCCCATAGTCCCTGGTGCAGTATCGCTATCTCGGATATGAATGGTTCCTCTAAAACCGGTATGGCACTATCCTGTCTGCGTGCGGCACTGCGGGCGGCAGAACGCCATCTGTCACTGCCCACTAGCGCCGATTGCTGCGTCTCGGCCGCGTCTACCTGCTTGAGGAGTCTATTATCGCGGGTACATTAATTGTTATTGTCAGCGCTGCCACTGGTGCGGTCGTTAACTGGTTGACAGGGACGAGTCCCTTGGCCGTACATATTCAGGATGACGCCATGAGAAATATCGTTGGGATGAGCATAGATGAGGTAGAACCAATTGTAGAAAATATGCTGGCTCTTATTAAGAAAGTCCAGAATGAGCATGAGGGAGAACCGTGTGCTTTTCCGCAACAGATGTTCTTCTCTATTTATGACCTTCAGACGCTGGAGCTCAAGAGCGCATATAAAGCCGCTGTGGAAAACGCTGTAAAACTCATGCGTGAAGCTGGTGTGCCGCTTACTCTCTCACTTGACTGATATCAAACACATATTTCCTGCATGAAAAGCCTTCATCGCAACTGGTTACGTGAAGTTGCGATGAAGGCTTTTCTCAAATAGCACTATAGGGATGCTGCGTGTAGAGCAATGCGGCCTCTCTCACTGCGCCCAGATATGTCTTCCCAAACAGATTTAGATGATTCAGCAAATGGTAGAGGTTGTACAAGCCATGCCTCTCAGGATACCCGTAATCGATTGGATTGACTTCATGTTAAGCCCGGTAAAAACCTTCCGGAAACCTGCCGAAGAGTTCTGTCATCGCCAGGTCCGCCTCGAAGTGGCCCACATACGCCGCAGGGTCCAGGATCCACGCCTTGCCATCCGGCCCGCACACCGCGTTTCCACTCCAGAGGTTGCCGTGGAGCAGGGATGGGAACGCCGGCTCTGAGAGATGATTGTCCAAATGCTCTGCCAGACGCTCCAGGCAGACAAGTGTGTTCAGGTCCAGCTTATCTCTCGCCATCGTGATCTGTGGCATCAGCCTGCAGTCGCGGAAGAACGTGACCCAACTCGCCCTTGGGGTATTTTTCTGAGGTGTGGCGCCGATGAAGTTATCCTCCGGGAATCCGAAGGGGCCTTTTGCGAGAGGCGGGCAAGGGGCACGGTGCAGCGCCGCCAGCTCGTGTCCAAATACCTCCCAGTAACCCCTCACCCGCGGAGCAGGCTCCAGGTGCTCCAACAACAGGAAGGATGCCTCGTGCTCAGCATCTGTCCCTACAGACAATGGCTCGGGCACGTCGATGTTATTCGTCCTTCGCAGCGCGTCCAGGCCGGAGGCCTCAGCGATAAAGAATGGCAGATTCTCCGGCCGATTGCATTTTAGGAAGATTTTGGAGTTGTTGGAGAGAGTGAGCCGGTAGGCGCGGTTGATGTCGCCTCCATGGACGGGCCTTTTCTCTGTGATCGTGACGCTGTCACCAAGCAGCATAGATATCGCATCCGCGACGGATGTTGTCATCAGCATCGGGGCGCCTCCTCATTCTCTTACGTCGATATACCATTATACAACACAACGGGCAACAAGTAAATCTGCATCTCGGCATTGACTTTTCTGCCACCTCCTGGTATGCTCTGAGTAAGGAGGGGATAAGGATGGGATTGCTGAAATGGTATCTCGGCTATCACGCGGTCAAGCACATGATGAAGGCTGCTCAGCCTAAGCCCGTCGATATTCAGATCAATATCGAACTTCCCGATGAAGTGGAAGAACCACCTATCACCCCTGACCGTGAGGAGGACTGGACTCGTCCTCCCATTTTCGATGAGAAGGGGCGTGAGATGGATGAGGATGGGTTCCCGTTGAGTCCTCTGGAACGATCCTATCGGGAATGCCGCCGGCTGGAAGCTGAGGGGAAGCTGTAAGAATGGCCGCTGAATCTGATTCAGCGGCCATTACTCAGGCAAATCATATTTTCAGATTATTCTTCAATGTACCTGTTACCGCGGATATTAGTATCGGTAAGTTGCGGCGCAAAATGCCTTCCACTGCTCCTAAGCTCCTGGATATGATTATAAGGGGCGTGTCTTGGTTTAAAGTCGTTTTATCTTGTATAACGGCTAAAACGGAACAGGATTCCGTTCTGGTCGGAAAGGGGCGTTTTTATGGAGTATATTCCACGGGCAATCGAGCCGTATGTGCAACATGGAGCCGGTACTTTTAAATGTCTTCTGCTGACCGGTGCCCGGCAGGCAGGAAAATCTACGCTTTTGAAGAGAAATTTCCCTGATTACAAATATGTTCCCCTGGACGACCCTTTTGTGGAGGACCAGGCTAAAGAAAACCCAAATATGTTCCTAATGCTCAATTCTTCTCCTGTGTTCTTTGACGAGGTACAGCGTGCCCCTTCCCTGTTCCGCTTCATCAAGCTCGCTTGCGATGAGAGCGATGACCGCGGCCAATTCCTGCTGTCTGGCTCACAGCCTCTGGAGTTGATGGAGAATGCCTCTGAGTCATTATCTGGGCGGGTCTGCATCGTCGAGATGTCCGGCCTGTCCCTCCGGGAAATCACGAGGGACCCATTCGACCTGCCTTTTGTTCCCACGATGGAGTATGTTGCCCAGCGAAACAAGACCGCTAAGGCCCCGAAGAATATATGGGAGATCATCCATCGGGGCGGTTATCCTGAGCTGCAGAACAGCGATATGGACTGGCAGACATTCTTCTCCAGTTTTATCAGGACCTACCTAGAACGGGATGTTCGCGAGATGTCGGCAGTACAGGACCTAGATGTCTTCCGAAGATTCATGGTCGCGGTGGCTGCAAGGACCGGGCAGATGTTGAACTATGCCAACATCGCGGATGAAATCAGTAGGGATGCCAATACCGTGAAGCATTGGCTCTCCATTCTGGAGGCGACGGGCATCGTGTACCTGCTGGAGCCCTACACCCCCTCCGTTCTGAAGCGGGCCATCAAGACTCCAAAGGTCTATTTCCGAGACACCGGGCTGGCCTCCTACCTGACTCGATGGCTGACTCCTGACACTTTGGCCAACGGAGCGATGAGCGGGCCGATGTTCGAGACCTTCGTCATCTCCGAAATACTCAAGTCCTACTCCAACCGCGGCATTGACTACCGCTACTGCATTTCGTACTATCGGGGAAAAGATAAGAGGAAGGTTCGCGCTGACGGCATGCAACGCGAGATGGAAAGAGAAGTCGATTTAATCATCGAGGAGAATGGCATCCTCCATCCTATTGAAATCAAACGGAGCTCTTCTGTGACGGTTGACGAGACTGCCGCATTTACCGTGCTCGACGCTGTCCCTGATAAGAAGAGAGGCGAGGGCGCTCTGATATGTCTCTGTCCTCAGCCCGGCAAATTGAGGGATAATATCTTACAGATACCTGTCTGGTTCATTTAGAACTCAAGCATAAGATCTGCATTGATGACTGGGCTATAGGTCTTAAATACAAGGAGAAGTGTGATCATGCTCACATACGAAACGGTACTCGAAGTATTTGCGGACTACCTGCAAGCGGACCCGGACGTGGAGACCGTGCTGACCAGCCGGGGCTATACGATCCTGACCTGGGACAACAAGCAAAAAGATTGGAGTTCTGCCGTGGCCTGTGTCACGCCGGAGGCTCTGTTGGATGAACTGCTGGACTGCCGTATGAGCTACCTTCAGCTGAAAGCGACCCAAGGCAAGAGAGACCTGACAGTTGAGGAGCGGCAAGGTATCGAGGCAGATCGCGACAGGCTACGGCGGCTCTGCAAGGATCTAAAGAAATAAGACGGTGAGGGTGGTCCGCATTTCCCTGGACCGCCCTCTTTGTTAAGGGGGATCATATAACGAATGTCTGTTTGAAGGCCAATAGGAAACAAGAGTTTTCTTTATTCCGCTACCCTCAGCAGCGTGTTCCAAAGCACCGCTACGAGTGTCCTATGGATCGTCCATAGGACAGCATGAAAAAAGCGTGGCAGCTTTCGCTGCTCCGCTTTTTCTCGGTTGAGTTTTAGATGGCTTTCTGCTGGATTGGGACGAACTCGATCATGAGCTTCATACCCATGCCGGCGGCAAGCCTTTGGAGGGTCCGGATGGATGGGTTCGCGGTTCCACGTTCGAGTTTGCTGATATAGCCTTGGGAAATACCTGTCATCTCAGAGAAACTTTGACGAGTCATTCCGTTCCGTTTCCTCGCGTCGATGATCGCTTGGGCAATGGCGCGTTCAGGCTGAAGGGCATCCCACTCAGCCTTGAACTCTGGGTCTGTGAGCAGTTCATCAAGCATTTCCTCGAAATCATCCATAAATATTTCGCTCCGCCCTTCTAGCTTGGTTATTCGGCATACTTTGACAGGTGATATATCATACCTGAATAGTATGCACCACCTTCCTACTCTCAGCCACATACTGCCATCACTGTACCCTTGCATAGACTTTATCGCCTTTGGGGGGGCTTGGTCAATCCGGAATAGCAAGTCGGATGCGGACAACAAATTCTCTGAACAATTTTCTGATGAACTGCAGGGATTTCTTTGAATAGGTTGACATCCTTTCGGACTGGTGGTCATATATTCTTATTTTGTGATATTTATGCCATAAAGTCAAGTAAAAATTCGAATCAAAAAACATTTCGCTTTTGTGAGCCCTGTCCTACGGACCTTCCGTGTGACGATCCGTAGGACGTCAGCAATTTTTGATGGATCAGTCTTCCGCTTTTTTAATCATCTGAACGGCATCACCGGGGTACGCCACGTACGTAAAGCGGATAAGGTACTGCAACGCGACAGGACGATGCGGGACACGCTGTCGCTTATGTCTGGGATCTCAATGATGGTGTAGTCCGTGGGCTCTAACCTAAAAGCAGGTCAAGGTCGTCGGCCCCTACAGTATACTGGATCCATTCTCCTCGCCGACGCAGCTGTAGACTGGGCCGTTGCGGCTGATGCGCCGCTCTTGCCGTAACTGGCTGGTATTGGCGTCTTCACCTTTGTAACGGGGATCTTGACGATTGAGATCGTGACTTCTCTGAAGTAGCCGCCCTCCTGAGTCCTGCTGGGCTCAATTCTCTCGATATCCATGTCCATGTAGGTCGCACCTGTGGTGGCGATGGTCACGGGTCCGTCCTTGTAGTAGCTGTCGGTCGGTCCGGGTGAGGTGATGGCCGTCCATGCGGTGCAGTTCAATTTTGCGGATGACCCGGATGCGGCGATAGACTGTCCAGACGAACTGGTGGGAGGGACAGACATGGGCCAGATGTCATAAACGCAGAGCCTGCGTCCTTTTCCAAAGAGATATGCTCTTTTGTGGTGGCCGCTCATGAAGGACCGAGTAAACGCCGAGTCTGGACCGAAGTAATCGCTCCCATGTGCCTTATGCGTCTGGCGTTGTTGTTTGTCGAATTTTCAGGAAATGTGTATGGCGGCGGAAACAATATCCTAAGTTTTTGTGAAACCAGATTTGATTTTTGCTCATATAATGTGTTTAATTGAAAATAGATTATCATGCGGAGGTGCTTTTGTATGTACCTGAAGAGGAAAATCGATACTTTCCTTGCTGGATGGAAGGCAGACCCCAACAGGAAGCCTCTTATCGTCCGCGGCAGCCGGCAAATCGGGAAAACTGAGTCTGTTCTTCATTTTGCAAAAGACAACTACGAAAGCATTATCGCGATAAACTTTGTCCGTGATGTAAAATACAAGGGCATCATCTCAAACGGGTATGAGGCATCCGACATCATAAAGAACATATCATTGATCGACCCGGTCAAAAAATTCATCCCGGGTAAAACGCTGATCTTCTTTGATGAAATCACTGAGTTTCCCGAAATTGCTACTTCTCTGAAATCCTTCTGCATTGATCGGCACATTGACGTTATCTGCTGCGGCTCAATGCTTGGAGCAAACTACAAGAAAATCGAGAGCAACAGCGTCGGGTATAAGAAAGACTATGACATGTACTCGATGGACTTTGAAGAGTTCCTGTGGGCAAAAGGGTATGGAAATGCGGTAATAGATGATTTGCTTCTGCACATGGAGGCGTGTCGCCCATTCAGCGAACTTGAAATGAGTGTCTTTCGATCTCTTTTCCTCGACTACAATATTCTCGGCGGTATGCCGGCTGTCGTGGCCGAGTATATCCAGAAAGGCACCTTTGAGGGATCGTTGGATGCACAGAGACAGTTGATTGCCGACTTCAAAGAGGTTATCAAGAAATATGCCCCTGGTGTTACTCAGACACGGATCATAAATGTATTTGACCGGATCGCCCCTCAGCTTGCCAGAGAGAACAAAAAGTTCCAGATATCCAAGGTCGCATCCGGGGCGAGGTTCCGTGATTATCGAGGCTGTGCCGAATGGCTAGCTGACGCAGGCATGGTCAACATCTGCTATCGCATGGAATATCCGGAGCTGCCGCTCGGTGGAAATTATGACCCTGATGTCTTTAAGCTGTATTTCTCTGATACCGGGCTTCTCGTATCGATGCTCGATGAGGAATCACAAGAGGATCTGAGAGCCAACAAAAATCTTGGTGTTTACAGGGGGGCGCTCTACGAAAATATGGTCGGTGAGGCTCTTGTCAAGCAGGGGTATGCGCTGTTTTATTACAAGCGAGATAATTCTACTTTGGAGGAGGATTTCTTCATCCGCTCTGCTTCTTCGCTGATCCCCATAGAAGTTAAGGCGAAAAGCG
>CANQCS010000094.1 GCA_947589745.1 uncultured Oscillospiraceae bacterium | reverse complement strand
TATCAAAACGCCAAATACAGCTCCATCTCCACCACACTCTCCCCGACCTCGACCTTAGCCAGGTCCAGCATATGTCCCACCAGGGTCAGCTGGCTGCCGCCGGTGCTCATCATGTCCCCGGCCAGCTCCCAGTAGGTCTCCACCAGGGCCGGGTCCCGGACGGGCGGGGTGAGGACCTCCTGGACCCGCAGCAGGTCATGCCGCCGGTTGGGGTCGAAGTCCCCCCGGACAAAGAGCCGCAGGCCGGCCTCCTCCTTCCGGAGCCGGAAGTCCACGCTGTGTCCCCCGGTCAGGAGGATGGCGTTGTTGATCTCGCACATCACCATATTCATCCGCTTGCGGGCGGTGATCTTTCTCTGTTTCATGGGGTCATTCCTCCTTGGTTTCCGGCGTCACCGCCTCGATGATGGGGACCAGAAAGACGCAGACCAGTCCCGCGGCGAAGCCGTTGTTGTACAGGTTCATCCCGCCGTGCAGGATGCCGGTGTTCTGGACGATGCACATATGCAGGAACCCGGCCACCACGCCCCAGCGCCATCCGAACTGCCCGGCGATGGGGGCCAGCCCCGTGCAGAACAGGGTGGCCAGCAGCACCCCCGGGGCGGTGAGGGGCACCTTCACCAGTAGCAGGGAGGCCAGCACGGCCCCGGCCATGACAGGCAGCACGTTTTTGGGGTGCTTGCCGAAGGCGGCGAAGCCGGTCATGCTCATGAGGCAGCACACCAGGGGCCCGTTGAGCCGCACCCCCAGGGGGTACAGGGCCAGCAGGTAGGCCAGGCCGATGGCGCCCACCAGGGCCATGTTGACGAAGGTCTGGGGCACGCCGTCCAGCAGGATGAAGTCGGCCACGGCCCGGCCGGAGTGGCGGAGGATGCGCCTGTAGCCGCTCCAGCTGCGGCAGCCCATCAGCACGCCGCAGGCCATCAGCCCCGCCAGCATCAGCAGCACCAGGACCAGCAGCACGGTGTGGCCCTCCTGGCTCCAGGTGGTCACGGTGTCGAACTCCACGCCGATGCCCTTGATGATGCTGGCCATGCCCAGCCCTAAAATTCCAGCGGCGAAGCCCACGTTGTAGAGGTTGTAGCCCTGGTGGATACGGGTGGAGAACTGTGCGATGGCGGGGACCAGAAAGCCGATGGTGAGGCCGCAGAGCAGCATGGAGAGCCACCGCAGCCCCGGCCTGCCCCGGACCATGACGAAGCTGACCATGGGGGAGAGGCAGGTGGCGTAGAGGGCCAGGTAGACGTAGCGGGTAAAGGGCTCGCCCCGGAACCGGGAGTAGAGCCAGCACCCTACCACGATAGGCAGGGAGTTGACCAGATTCTTGCCCAGCAGAGCGAACCCGCCCAGCATAAAGAGGCAGGCCAGAGCGGCCCCGGTAAAGGGCAGCTTCAGTTTCCGCACCAGCAGGGTGCCCAGCAGCAGCAGGAGGGCGCCGTTGAGCAGGGCGGCGCCCACGCCGCCGGTGGTGACGGGGTCGGTGATGAGGCCGGCCTCGCTGATCTGGATGGCCCAGAAGCCGGTGAGCAGGGACAGATCGGGCTGCGCGGCAACAGCAAACACCAACATCAGGGCTGATACCGCCAGCAGCACACGGTCCAACCGCTGATAGATGCGTCCGCCAAGGGCGGACGCAAAATCGCCACTCATAAACGCTCCTTTCCAGCAGGTAACAAAACCACAATTTAATTATATACAATATATAGATATTTGGCAAGATAAAATTCGCTCCCCATGGGGGCGTGGGGGCGCAGCCCCCAAGTGCCAATCCGTAGGGGCCTCCGGCCCCTACCACCTCTTTATCTTGCCGCAGCTTCGCCGCGCACCCTGGGGTACTTTTTGTGCGCACAAAAAGTACCCAAAAAAGCGCCAGCCCGGAGGGCTGGACCTCTTTATTTTTTGTTAAAGACACATTGATGGTGAGAAGTACCCAGAGAAAGCATTCATCGGTAATGCCCTCTGTTTTTCCGTATTCTTACTGCTGGTTGCTCCGTTCCACTACGCAATTGATGGTGCGGTGGTTGTCGGGCTGTTGTCCGGGGTGGTTCCGTTTGTTCGTTACTGCACAATCAGCCCTTTGGTCCCCCTATCTGTCACGGCCCATTCGGCCGTGACACCGGCTGCCTACGGCAGCCTAGGCAAACCGGCATTTCATGCCGGTTTGATTTGATTGCACGTGCAGGGGGACCCTGACGGTCCCCCCGCACACACCTCCTCCCTCCGAATCCTAAACTCTCTGCTCCTTCACCCCCCGAACAGATGAATCTATCAATTGCGTAGTGGAACGGAGCAACCGGCAGTAAGAATACGGAAAAAACAGCACCGCAGTACCGATGAAAGCTTTCCCTGGGTACTTCATACGGAAATCTACCCTTAACGTCCCTCCAAACGGCAGGGATTCTTAAGGGGGCGCGAGCCCCCTTAAGTGCCCTTTTGGTGACTTTTCCGGCACGGGAAAAGTCACCGGGGGAAGGCAGGGGCCCCCGGCCCCTACCCAGCCAAAGAGGGGGCGGAGCCCCCTCCAACCCAGTTGCAGAAGGAAAAGAATTGTGCTATACTTTTGTATGCAAAATAAAAAAGTATGTAAACGGAGGACCCTATGTCCGAAATACTGTGTGTTTATTACAGCCGCACCGGGCGGACGGAGACCCTGATGCGGGAGATCGCCGGGGAGCTGGACTGCGAGCTCGTCAAGCTGGACGACGGCGTGGACCGCTCCGGGCTGGGCGGGTGGCTCAACAGCGGGCGGCAGGCCATGGCCCGCAAGCTGCCTCCCGTCAAGCCCCCCAAGACCAAGCGCCCCCTGGAGGACTACGACCTGGTCATCATCGGTACCCCGGTGTGGGCCGGGCGGTGCAGCGCCCCGGTGCGGAGCTTCCTGCTGGAGTACGGCGAGACCCTCCGGCAGGTGGCCTACGTCATCACCCGGGGCAGCGACATGCGCTATGAGGAGGTCTTCGACCAGATGGACATGTACGTCTGCAAGCCCCGGGCCGCCGCCGTCACCATCCGCCCCAACGCCGTGGGCTCCACCTTCTGGCGGCAGGAATTTCTCACCGCCGTGCGGAGCATCGGAAAGGAGAAGCCGGACCATGCTGGATAAGCTGAAGGCCGTGGCGGACCGGTACGAGGCCATCGTCAGCCAGCTGGAGGACCCCGCCACCTACGCCGACCCCGCCCTGCTCCGCCGCCTCACCCAGGAGCAGAAGGAGCTCACTCCCGTCGCCGAGGCCTACCGGGCCTACCGCAAGGCCGAGTCCGATCTGGCCTCCGCCCAGGAGCTGCTGGGGGACCCGGAGCTCCGGGAGATGGCCCAGGAGGAGATGGCCCAGGCCAGAGCGGATATGGCGAGAATTGAAGGGGAGCTGAAGCTCCTGCTGCTGCCCCGGGACCCCAACGACAGCCGCAGCGTGGTCATGGAGATCCGGGGCGGCGTGGGGGGCGAGGAGGCCATGCTCTTCGCCGCCGACCTGTTCCGGATGTACGTCATGTACGCCGAGAGCCGGGGCTGGAAGCTGGAGGTGGTCAGCCGCAGCGACACGGAGCTGGGCGGGCTGAAGGAGATCAGCTTCCTGGTGGACGGCGAGGGCGCCTGGTCCCGGCTCAAGTACGAGAGCGGCGCCCACCGGGTCCAACGGGTGCCCGTCACCGAGTCCTCCGGCCGCATCCAGACCAGCGCCGCCACCGTGGCCGTGCTGCCGGAGGCCGAGGAGGTGGACGTGGACATCGACCCCGCCGACATCGAGATGCAGGTGTTCCGCTCCTCCGGCGCGGGAGGCCAGCACGTCAACAAGACCTCCTCCGCCGTCCGCCTCATCCACCGGCCCACCGGCACCGTGGTGGAGTGCCAGCAGGAGCGCAGCCAGTTCCAGAACCGGGACAAGGCCATGCAGCTCCTCCGGGCCCGCCTCTACGACGCCAAGCTCCGGGAGCAGAACGCCGCCATCGCCGACCAGCGCCGCAGCCAGGTGGGCAGCGGCGACCGCTCCGAGCGCATCCGCACCTACAACTTCCCCCAGGGCCGGGTCACCGACCACCGGCTCACTGGGGACAACAAGAATTTCAGCATCGACGCCGTCATCAACGGCGGCCTGGACCCCATCATCGACGCCCTCACCGCCCAGGACCAGGCCGAGAAGCTGGCGGCCTCCGCAGAACAGTGAAGATAAAGAAGGAATCCCATTGAACACAAAATTTCTCACACCCAACGACATCGAGGAGGCCGCGGCCATTCTGCGGCGGGGGGGCCTTCTGGGCATCCCCACGGAGACGGTGTACGGCCTGGGGGCCAACGGCCTGGACCCGGAGGCGGTGGGCCGCATCTTCGAGGCCAAGGGCCGCCCCCAGGACAACCCCCTCATTCTCCACGTCCCCGGCCCGGACTGGCTGGAGCGGTGCTGCCGGGACATCCCGGAGAGCGCCTACGCCCTGGCCCGGGCCTTCTGGCCCGGCCCGCTGACCATGATCCTGCCCCGGCGGGAGATCGTGCCCGACGTAGTGACGGCGGGGCTGGACACCGTGGGGATGCGCTGCCCCGACCATCCCGTGACCCTGGCCATCATCGCCGCCGCCGGGGTGCCCGTGGCGGCCCCCAGCGGCAACCGCTCCGGCCGGCCCAGCCCCACCTGCGCCGCCCACATGCTGGAGGACATGGACGGCCGCATCGACGCCATCGTGGACGGCGGCCCCTGCGGCGTGGGGGTGGAGTCCACCATCGTGGACCTGACGGCCCCGGCGCCCCGGCTGCTGCGGGCCGGGGGCCTGCCCCTGGAGGCGCTGGAGCAGGCCCTGGGCCCGGTGGAGGTGGACAAGGCCATCACCGCCCCTCTGGGGGCCGGGGAGCAGCCCAAGGCCCCCGGCATGAAGTACCGCCACTACGCTCCCAAGGCCCCGGTGACGGTGGTCACCGGCCCCGGCGGCCGGACCGCCGGATACATCCGCGCCCACCTGGGGGCGCGCACCGGGGTCATCTGCTTCGACGAGTACGCCGGGTGGTTTGACCGCTGCCCGGTGCGCTCCATCGGCCCCGCCGCCGACCCGGACGAGCAGGCCCGCCGGGTGTTCGACGCCCTCCGGTACTTCGACGGCACCGACGTGACCGCCATCTACGCCCAGTGCCCCGGCGACGGCGGCCTGGGCCTGGCGGTGGCCAACCGCCTGAAGAAGGCGGCGGGGTTCCATATCGTGGAGGTGTGACGGATGGGAGAGAAGCGTATGACCGTCCTGGGCCTCACCGGCCCCACCGGGGCGGGGAAGACCACCGCCCTGGAGGTCCTCCGGCGCATGGACTTTCAGGTCATCGACTGCGACGCACTGTACTACCGGCTGCTCCGGGAGGACCCGGCCCTGCGGCAGGCGCTGCGGGACGCCTTCGGGGAGGTGTTTTTGCCCGACGGCAGCCTGGACCGGAGGGGCCTGGCCGCCCGTGTCTTCGGCGACAGCCGGGAGCTGAAGCGGCTCAACGCCATCGTCTATCCGGCAATGTGCACAGCTGTCGGACAGATTTTGCAAAAATGTGCACAAAATCGTCGAAAGGGGGTTGCCATCGACGCGGTGAATCTGGTAGAATCAGGACTGGGGGAGCTGTGCGCGGCGACGGTGGCCGTGACGGCCCCGCCGGAGCTCCGCCTGGGGCGGATCATGGCACGGGACGGCCTCACGGAGGAGCAGGCCCGGGCCCGGATCGCCGCCCAGAAGCCGGACGGCTGGTACAGGAAGCACTGTACCTTCCTGCTGGAGAACCGGGCGGAGAGCAAAGCGGCCTTCGAGGCTCTGATGGAGGAGTTTTTCGAGGGCGTCCTGGAAGTCCTATCAGAATAGCGTAAGGAGGAAAAACGAAAGGTATGGACGCGAAGGAATGGAAAGAGAAGCTGCTCAGCGAGAAGAAGAACGGCTATGACCTCCTGGACCCGGCGGAGCGGGAGCCCATGAACGCCTACTGCGAGGCATACAAGGCGTACATGAACGCCGCTAAGACCGAGCGGGAGTGCGTCCGGGAGGGTATCCGCCAGGCGGAGGAGAAGGGGTTCAGGCCCTACGTCCCCGGCATGGCCCTGGCCCCCGGCGACAAGGTGTACCACAGCAACCGGGGCAAGATGCTGCTGCTGGCGGTGATCGGGCAGAAGAGCCTGGCGGAGGGCGCCCAGATGGTGGCCGCCCACATCGACAGCCCCCGGCTGGACCTGAAGCCCAACCCCCTCTACGAGGACGGGGAGCTGGCCTATCTCAAGACCCGCTACTACGGCGGCATCCGCAAGTACCAGTGGATGGTGATGCCCCTGGAGCTCCACGGCGTGGTGGCCCGGAAGGACGGCACCACGGTGGAGGTGTCCATCGGCGCGGGGGACGACGAGCCCAAGCTGGTGATGACGGACCTGCTGCCCCACCTGGCACGGGAGCAGAGCCGGAAGCCCCTGGCCGAGGCCTTCCCCGGCGAGCAGCTGAACATCCTCTTCTGCAGTGAGCCCATGGAGGGCGACGAGAAGGACCGGGTGAAGCTGGCGGCCATGAAGCTGCTGTACGAGAAGTACGGCATCACCGAGGCCGACTTCCTCTCCGCCGAGCTGGAGGCGGTGCCGGCGTTCAAGGCCATGGACATCGGTTTTGACCGCAGCATGATCGGGGCCTACGGCCAGGACGACCGGGCCTGCGGCTACGCGGGGCTGAAGGCCCTGCTGGACCTGGAGGCGGTGCCGGAGAAGACCGCCGTGTGCGTGCTGGCGGACAAGGAGGAGATCGGCTCCACCGGCGTGTCCGCCATGAAGACCGCGGATTTCGACAAGTTCATGGAGGACCTGTGCGAGGGCCAGGGCGTGTCCCTGCGGGAGTGCTTCGCCCACTCCTTCTGCCTGTCCTGCGACGTGGCGGCGGCCTACGACCCCAACTTCCCGGAGGCCTTTGAGCGGAACAACAGCGCCTTCATGAACTACGGCATGGGCGTGTGCAAGTACACCGGCGGCGGCGGCAAGGGCGGCGCCAGCGACGCCTCCGCGGAGGTGATGGCCTACGCCCGGCGCATATTCGACGGCAACGGCATCCTCTGGCAGGTGTCCGAGCTGGGCAAGGTGGACGGCGGCGGCGGCGGCACCGTGGCGGGCTACATGGCGGACCGGAACATCGACACCCTGGACGCCGGGATGCCCCTGCTGGCCATGCACGCCCCCTTTGAGATCACGGCCAAGCTGGACTGCTACATGACATATAAGGCGATGAAAGTCGTCTACATGAACTGATACATTTTGACGCAGCATTCGGGACCCCGGAGGGCATCTCCGGGGTCCCGCTTTTTTTGCCTTTTTCGCAGGCAGGGGGAGGGAAACTTAGTGAAAACTTTGTGAACCCCCTGTAAAATTCCCCCGTACCCTATGGAAAACGGGAGGGAATAGGTATATACTATACCCGACCTTGCGCAAGACTGCCACGCGGGAAACGGGCCCCCGGCCCGGTCCCGCGGGATAAAGGAGAGAGCGTACCATGACGCGGCAGCGGCTCCTGCCTAACGTATATTTTACCTATCTCCCCTCGGAGAAGTTCAAGACCGGCTGCCTCAGCGCCCAGCTGGTGGCGCCATTGCGGCGGGAGACGGCGGGGCTCAACGCCCTGCTGGTGAACGTCCTCAGCCGGGGCACCGCCGAGTACCCGGACATGGCGGCCCTCAGCCGCCGCCTGGATATGCTCTACGGCGCGGGGCTGGAGCCCACCGTGCGGAAGCGGGGGGAGGCCCAGCTCTTCGGCTTCGTGGCCAGCTTCGTGGACGAGCGGTTCCTGCCGGAGGGGGAGCGGCTGCTGGAGCCCGTGGCGGACCTGCTGGGGGAGATGTTCTGCCACCCGGCCACCCGGAACGGGCGGCTGGACTGGGACTACGTCCGCAGCGAGCGGGAGAACCTGGCGGACTTCATCCGGGCGGACGTGAACGACAAGGACAGCTACGCCGCCCTCCGGCTGATCGAGGAGATGTGCGCCGGGGAGCCCTACGGCGTCCGGCGCATGGGCCGGGCGGAGGACGTGGAGAAAATTTCCCCCCAGCGGCTGGACCGGCACTACCGGAAGGTGCTGGGGGAGGCCAGGCTGGAGCTGTTCTACTGCGGCTCGGCCCGGCTTGAGCGGGTGCGGGGGGCCCTGGAGCGGGCCTTCGCCGCCCTGCCCCGGAAGGGCCCGGAGACGGACATCCCCACCGTGTACCGTGAGGCCCCGGCGGAGCCCCGGACCGTGGTGGAGGAGCGGGACGTGGGCCAGGGCAAGCTCTGCGTGGGCTTCCGGGCCGGGAGCCGGGACGTCCCGGCCCTGCGGCTGGTGAACGCCCTCTTCGGCGGCACGGACAACTCCAAGCTGTTCCGCAACGTCCGGGAGCGGCTGTCCCTGTGCTACTACGCCGACAGCACCTACCACCGGCGGAAGGGCCTCCTCACCGCCGCCGCCGGCATCGACCCGGAGCAGTTCCAGCCGGCGCTGGACGAGATCATGGCCCAGCTGGAGGCGGTCCGCCGGGGGGACTGGGAGGACTGGGAGCTGGAGAGCGCCCGGAACATCCTCCGCAGCGGCCTGCGGGTGATGGAGGACTCCGCCCGGGCCATGGAGGACTTCTGCCTGGGCCAGGCCGCCGTGGGCGGCCACGAGACCCCGGCGGAGATCGCCCGGTCCCTGGAGGCCGTGACCCGTGAGCGGATCATGGACGCCGCCGCGTCGGTCCGGCCGGACACGGTGTATTTTCTGCGGGGGAGGGGAGAGGACCGATGAGAGAGCTGGCGTATCCCCGGCTGGGGGAGCAGGTCTGGCGGGAGCGCCTGCCGAACGGCCTGGAGGTGATCGTGGTCCGCAAGCCCTACCACGCCAAGCGCTGCGCCTTTCTGGCGGTGAACTACGGCGGCATGGACGTCCGGGCCGCCGCGGAGGGAGGGCCCGTCCCTGCCGGGGCGGCCCACTACCTGGAGCACAAGATGTTCGACACCGAGGACGGCAACATGTTCCAGGAGATGAGCACCGCCGGGGCGGCCCCCAACGCGTTCACCTCGGAGAACATGACGGCGTATCATTTTGAGTGTACGGACCGTTTCTATGAGCACCTGGAGCGGCTGCTCCGGTTCGTGTCCGTGCCCTGGTTTCCCCAGGAGAGCGTGGACAGGGAGCGGGGCATCATCGCCCAGGAGATCCGCATGACCGAGGACGACCCGGACTGGCGGGCCTACCAGCAGCTGATGGCTTGCCTCTACGGCCCGGACCACCCGGCGGCCCTGCCGGTGGCGGGGACGGAGGACAGCATCCGGGCCATCACGCCGGAGGTCCTCCACCGCTGCCACCGGGCGTTCTACGTCCCGGCCAACATGGCGCTGGTGTGCGTGGGGGACGTGGAGCCGGAGCGGGCGGCGGACATCGCCCGGTCCGTTCTGCCCCCGGAGGGCGGCACGGCCCTCCGCCGGGAGTGGGAGAGTCCCCCCGGCCTGCTGCCGGTCCGGCGGGAGGCCCGGCTGGAGATGGAGGTCTCCATGCCCATGTTCCTGGCGGGGTTCCGGTGCCCCGCGGGGCTCGCCGGGGAGGCGCTGCTGCGGCGGAGCATCGTGGGGGACCTGGCCTGCGACGCCCTCTTCGGGGAGAGCAGCCCCCTGTACCACCGGCTCTACGCGGCGGGGCTCATCAACAGCAGCCTGGGCGGGGGCTTTGACCAGCTCCCCGGCGCGTCCCAGCTCTACGTGGGCGGCGACGCCAGGGACCCGGAGCGGGTCCTGGGGGAGATCACGGCAGAGGCCCGCCGTCTGGGGGAGGAGGGCATCCCGGAGGACTTTTTCGACCAGCTCCGCCGGGCGGACTACGGCGGGATGCTGCGGACGCTGGACTCCTTCGGGAGCATCGCGGAGAACATGGCGGAGGGCTATTTTGAAGGGTACGACTACTACCGCTTCCCGGAGGTCTTTGACACGGTGACGAAGGCGGATGTAGAGGCGTTTTTGCGGGAGAACGTGACCCCGGAGCGGGCGGCGGTCTCCCTGGTGCTCCCCGAAACCGGGGGGCAGAGGGACAAGGAGGACTGAGCCTGTCGAAAAAGGCCTGCGGCCTTTTCCGACAACAGGCTTCGCTGCGCTTCGCGCCTCGCTTGTGCGCCGAGGGCGCACAAACTCGACGCACGCTCCGCGCAAGGAGTTTTTTCCGACGTACACGCCGCCGGAAAAAACGGATTTCACTTTCTTTCGCGCCGTGCGCGGCGCGAAACTCTACGAGGTTTTTGAGACGCTGAAGGAGGACTAGACCATATGCAAGCAAGGAGCGACATGCCCATCAGCTTTCCCGGGCTCTTCGGGGACTGGGAGATCAACCCGTCGCCGAAGGCCATCGACATCGGCAACGGCGTGTACTGGTACGGCATCATCATCTGCGCGGGGCTGATCCTGGCGGTGCTGTTCTGTGTGCGCCAGGCGAAGCACTACGGCATCGAGGAGGAAAGCATCTACGACCTGATGCTCTGGGAGATCCCCCTGTGCATCCTGGGGGCCCGGGTGTACTACGTACTCTTCTATCTGGACCGCTTCCGGCGGCCCGACGGCAGTCTGGACTGGATGTCCACGGTCCGCATCTGGGACGGGGGCATCGCCATCTACGGCGCGGTCATCACCTCGGCGGTGGTGCTGTTCCTGTTCGCGCGGCACAAGAAGATCCCCTTCGGGGCCTATGCGGACCTGGGGGTGATGGGCCTGCTCATCGGCCAGGCGGTAGGCCGCTGGGGGAACTTTATGAACCGGGAGGCCTTCGGCGCGGAGACCACGCTGCCCTGGCGGATGCGCCTGTGGACCTCCGCCACGGAGTATATCGAGGTCCACCCCACGTTCCTGTACGAGAGCCTGTGGAACATCCTCGGCCTGCTGCTGATCGTCTTTCTCGTGGCCAAGGCCCGGACCTTTGACGGGGAGAGCACCTGCTTCTATTTCATCTGGTACGGCATCGGCCGTGCGGTCATCGAGGGCCTGCGGACGGACAGCCTGTATCTCTTTGGCTGGGAGCTGTTCGGCCGCCCCATCCGGGTGAGCCAGCTGCTCAGCATGGTCCTGGCGGCGGGGGCGTTTGTTGTCCTGCTGGTCAACAAGCGGAGGCACCCCAGCGGGAAAGAAGCACTGTACGTCACCAAAAAAGCGGCGGCGGAGGCCGCCGCAGCCGCCGCCTCGGAGGCGGCTGCCCCCGAGACCCCTGCCCTCGATTCCCTTGCCGGGGAGGATAGGGCTGCCGCTGCCGCGGCGGGGGACGCGCCTGCGGCGGGCGAGACGGACGCCTCCGTGCCGGAGGGGGGCTCCGGTTCCGGAGAGGAAGTCCAAGGGGACACAGACGATCAAACCTGATAGCTGGTCGGGTAGGGGGCTCCGCCCCCTACCGGCTCTTTTCTTGCCGCAGCTCCGCCGCGCACCCTGGCCTACTTTTCCCCCACGGGAAAAGTAGGCAAAAGCGTGCTCAAGAAAACCGAGGTTTTCTTGAGAATCTTT
>CANQCS010000093.1 GCA_947589745.1 uncultured Oscillospiraceae bacterium | reverse complement strand
CCCTTGCCGCCGCCGATGGGCAGGCCGGTCAGGCTGTTCTTGAAGATCTGCTCAAAGCCCAGGAACTTGATGATGCCCTCGTAGACGGAGGGGTGGAACCGCAGGCCGCCCTTGTAGGGGCCGATGGCGCTGGAGAACTGGACCCGGAAGCCCCGGTTCACCCGCACGTTGCCCTGGTCGTCCTCCCAGGGCACCCGGAACTTGATGATCCGCTCCGGCTCCACCAGGCACTCCATGACGCCCTCGGTGATGAACTCCGGCCGGGCCTCCACCACGGGGCTGAGAGAAGAAAGGACCTCCCGCACCGCCTGGTGGAACTCCGGCTCAGCGGGGTTGCGGGCGATGACCCGCTCCATCAGGCCCTGCAGATACTCGTTTTGGATACTCATGCTGTACGCCTCCAACGAAAAATATATTTTAATTTGTCTCTTGTATAAAGACAAATGTCTTTTATATCTTTAACGCGATAAATCATAACACCTTCCCGGGTTTTCTGTCAACGGTTTTTTGCTGGTAGACCGGCAATTTCGTTTGCTTACACAAAACATGTGTCTATGATGCAAAAGCGTTATGCAAATTTGACTGCGATCGGTGGGGGCTCCGCCCCCGCCGGGCCCGTTTGCACTTTGCGGGTGCGGCGTTCCCCCGGTCCCTTTTCCCTTGCCGGAAAAGGGACCAAAAGGGCATTTAAGAAAACCGAGGTTTTCTTAAAGATCTTTCCTCATTTTTTGTTTTCTTTTGCGCTCGCCCTGTGGCTGGTTTTTCCTAAACCGGGCCGGAGCCCGTGTATGAGGCGAAGCGGCTGCCCGAATATGTCCTCAAGGAGATCCTGCTGCGGCGCAAGTTCCGCCGCTTGGGGCGGCGGAACCGGACATTGGGTGCGTTGGTCGGTTTTGGAGAACACCGGGCTCTTTAGTGTGGAGGGCTATGCGGACGGATAGACTCTTTTTTAAGATGAAAGCGCGGGAAACTCCCGCGCTTTCATCTACTCGTTTGTATTGGTTGCGCCGTATTCCTCGGGGGAGCGGTGCTTACGGACAAAGTAGACGGTGAACTCAAACACCAGCATACACGCCCAGCCTACAAAGCAGCCGTAGGCTTCGCCCACGATTCCGATTTTAGGGACCCACAGATACACGCATAGGGTGCGCACACTGATCTGGATGACCGTGGCGATGAACACCACCGTCATGGAGCCCATGCCCCGGAAAAAGCCCTGGATGGCGTTGGTCAGGCAGGGCATGATGAAAAACCACATCTTCACCGCCAGATACGCCACCCCCAGCTCCACGATCTCGCCGCTGCCGTTGGGGGAGAGCAGCTTCATGGCCGGGGTCTTCAGCACCATGGTGATGACAAGGATGAGGGGGAAGTAGCAGCAGGCGATGAGCAGGCCCTGCCGCAGCGTCTGCCGCACCCGGCGGCGCTCCCCCGCGCCCCGGTTCTGGGCGGTGCAGGTCATGATGGCGCTGCCCAGGCTCTGGGTGGGGATGCGGGCATAGTCGTCGATGCGGCTGGCCCCGTTGAAGGCGTCGATGGCAATGACGCCCTGGGCGTTGATGGTGCTCTGGATCAGCACCTTGCCCACCGGCTGGGCCGCCTGCTGGAGGGCCGTCAGCGCGCCGCTCTTCAGCGTCTCCCGCAGCAGCTCCCGGTCCACCACCAGCTCGCCCCGCTTCAGGTCCAGCGCCGGAATGTGCCGGTGGATCCACAGGACGCACAGCACCACGGAGGACGCCTCCGCGATGACGGTGGCCAGTCCCGCCCCCACCACGCCCAGGGGGAGCACCGCCACGAACAACAGGTCCAGGCAGATGTTCACGCCGCAGGAGATGCCCAGGAACCACACCGGCGTCCGGGAGTCCCCGATGGCCCGCAGGGCGGAGGAGAGGATGTTGTACTGGAAGGTGAACAGAAAGCCCACAAAGACGGTCCGCAGGTACAGCAGCGCCATGCCGAAGGACGCCTCCGGCGCCCTGATCCACCGCAGCAGCTCCCCCGCGAAGCAGAAGCCCGCCAGAAACACCGCCAGGGAGAACACCGTGCCGAAGAGGACCGTGGTGGAGAACTCCCGCTTCAGCTTCTCCGTCTCGCCCGCCCCGTAGAACCGGCTCATAATGACGGAGGCCCCGATGCCGATGCCCGAGGCCCCCAGCACCATCACGGTCATAATGGGGCTGGACACGCTGACCGCCGCCAGGGCGTTCTCCCCCAGGCTCTTTCCGATGATAATGGAGTCCACCGCGTTGTAGGTGAGCTGCATGAAATTCCCCAGCACCATCGGCACCGTGTATTGCAGCAGGTGCCGGCGGATGCTGCCCTTTGTCATGTCCCTGACCGCCATGGGTCCCGCCTCTCTTTCTGTCTCGTTTGACGATGACATGATAGCACAGCCAACCGCCCGCGTCCAGCTAAAAGAGGCCGTTTTCCCTCACGTTTCGTTTCTCTAGCGCCGCGTACATGATGAGGCACATCACGATCTGCACCGCGCTGGACATGGGGGTGGCCAGGCCGATGCGGAACAGGGTGACCCCCGGCGTCCGGCTGAACAGCCACGCCGCCGGCGTCCGCACCAGCAGCGCCCCCACCAGCCCCTGGACCATGACGAAGAAGGTCTGCTCCCGGCCGTTGAAGTAGCCGATCATGCAGAACATGACGGCGGTCAGCAGGCAGTCGATGGCGTAGGCCTTCAGGTAGCTGTGGGCCTCCGCGATGACCGCGGCGTCCCGGATGAAGACCGAGGCCAGCAGGTCCCCGTGGAAGAAAGTCACATAGAACATCACCGCGCCCACGCCCAGGGACAGGGCGATGCCGCAGCCCAGGGCCCGCTTGGCCCGGGGCAGGTCGCCCGCCCCGGCGTTCTGGGCCACGAAGGCGCACATGGACTGCTCAAAGGCGGAGGGGACCAGCATGATGAAGGCGCAGACCTTCTCCCCCACCCCGATGGCGGCGGAGGAGGTGACGCCGAAGCCGTTGACGATGGTCTGGATCAGCAGGAAGGAGAAGCCCACCAGCAGCTCCTGGAGGGCGATGGGCCAGCCCAGGCGCAGCTCCTTGCGGATGACGGGCCAGTCGGCCCGGATGAGGGCGGGGGAGAAGGTGAAGGGCAGCGCCCGCCGCCGGATCAGCAGCAGGGAGATGACCACGCTGAATGCCTGGGCCGCCACGGTGGCCAGGGCCGCCCCCGCCGCGCCCATGCCGCACCCGGCCACGAACAACAGGTCCCCGGCGATGTTGATGCCGCAGGCGATGGCCACGGTGAGCAGGGGCGTCCTGGAGTCCCCGATGCCCCGGAACACGCTGCCCAGCACGTTGTAGGCCACGATGAACACCGACCCCGCGCCGCAGATGCGGACATACTGGACGGCCTGGCGGAAGGCCTCCTCCGGCGCGTCCATCAGCCGGACCAGCGGCCCGGCCAGGGCGGCCAGCAGCGCCGTCAGCAGCGCGGACAGGACGGCAAAGAGCCAGATGCCGCCGCCGATGGCCCGGCCCGCCCGCTCCGCACGGCCCTGGCCAATGGTCTCTCCCACCAGCACGGTGATGCCCATAGCCAGGCCCGTCACCGCCATGGTGATGGTCTGGGTCAGCATACTGCCGGTGGCCACGCCGGAGGCGTCCTCCGTCAGGGCGAACCGCCCCACCACCCACAGGTCCACCGCGCCGTACAGCGCCTGGAGCACCAGCGCCAGCAGCACCGGCAGCGCGAAGCGCACCAGCGTTTTCAGGATATTGCCCTGGGTCAGGTCGTGCGTCTTGTCCATAAGGTCCCTCCGGGCGCGGCGGTCTGGCCGCCCTGCGCCTTGACTTGTGGCATTGTACTCTGCTGGCGGCCAAATGTCAAGCACAGTGTTTTCCTATATTGCAACCGGGGGACAGATATGATACACTGGATGATAGAGAAATTCAGGGGTGAGGAAGGAGAGAATCGCATGGACGTTCAGATGCCGGTCCACATCTACGGCTACTGGCGCAGCTTTCAGGCGGTGCGGGAGCGGGTGGAGGCCCGGGGCGGCGACGTGCTTGCGGCATTCCGGCAGGGTCCGGTGCCCGCAGGAGGGAAGGAGGATCACCCAAATGTCCAACTATGAGATCACAAAGCGCCGGATGGCGGCGGAATTTCTCAAATATGACCAGGACGCCATGCTGCGAAAATTTTCTCTAGACAGCGACGGAGATTATCTGTACATCGACTTCCTGGCCCGCCGGTACCGCATTGGGCGGCGGGACGGCGTGGTGGAGCGGATGGAGCGCGGGGGCGGCACCTCCGAGGCGGACTTCAACGAGGCCATGACCCTCTACGACCTTCTCTGCCAGGGGAAGGAGCACTGCCATCTCTCCGGCCAGTACGTGCCCTTCCAGAAGCTGGCCCAGGTGGTGATGGGGGCCGTGTCCGCCCCCGGCGCGGATATGTTCCAGTCCGGCCTCCAGGTTTTCGACCACCGGGACAATGAGCTGCGGCGGGCCTGTGAGCGCCTGGGCGGCGTCCCGGAGGGGAGAGGCGACGTGTCCTACCGCATCCCCATGTTTGATTTCTTCCCGGTGGTGTTCCAGTTCTGGGACTCCGACGACGAGTTCCCCGCCAGCATGTCCCTGCTGTTCGACCGGAACGCCCTGGACTATATGCACTACGAGACCACCTGGTACGCCGCGTCCCAGCTCCTGTCCCGGCTGCAGGAGGAGATGGAGGCAGAATCCTGACAGACGCGCCGCCCCGGACTGCCATCTTCCAGCAGTCCGGGGCGGCGTATATTGGAAAAGCTATTTCATTTCCGGTTTCCTGACGATGGGCAGCCACAGCTCCTTGTAGCGGTTGGAGTTGTACGCCTCGTCCCCGTCCCGGTAGTACCAGTGGACCACCGACAGCTCCGGCCGGTCGTCCAGCTCGTAGCCGGACCCCGGCAGCCACTCGGTTGCCACCCGGCGGCAGAGCTCCGGGAACACCTCGCTGGGATACTCGCACCGCTCTGTCTCGCACACCAGGTAGAGCCCCGCGGGCACGGTGAAGTGCTCGTACCGGGCGGCGAAGTCCGGGTCGTTGAGGATCTCGTCCCAGTACTTCCGGTCAAACTCTGTCAGCTCCCAGGCGATGCGGAAGTCGTAGCCGTCGTCGCCCTGGTTGGATACCACCTCATAGCTGGTCTCCCGGTCGGGGGCCAGGCCCTGGAGCACGTACTGGTTGACCCGGGTGGTCACCCACAGCTCCTCCTCCTGATCCCGGCGCTCCTGGATATCCCGCATGGAGCCCTCAAAGCGGCGCTTGTAGCCGGTGAGGATCAGTTCTGGCTTTTCTTCGATCTTGTAGTGTAACATACTTGCACCCTCCAACGTTAATTTGATCCGGAGGGGAGAGAAGGACCGGAGGGCGGCGCCGGGGGCCTCGCTGGGGTTTACGCCGTGGAACTTCTTGAACGCCTTGGCGAAGCTGTCGGGGCTGTCGTAGCCGTACTTGACGGCGGCGTCGATGACCCTGATCCCGCGGTCGGCCAGCTCCGCGCCGGCCAGGGTCAGTCGCCGCATACGGATGTACTCCCCCAGGGTGTACCCGCAGAGGATGCTGAACACCCGCTGAAAGTGGTAGGGGCTGGACGCCGCCTCCCGCGCCACGGCGCTGTAGTCGATATCCTCCGCCAGGTGGGCCTCAATGTAGTCCAGGGCCCGCTGCATCCCGTCGATCCAGTCCATGTCTCTCCCCCCTTGCAAGTACGGTTATACCATATCTCCGCCGTCTCTGCCCGACATTCCGTGCGGACCGGTCACGGGTCCCGGAGCAAGGGAGAGGCTCACTTCCTTCCCCGCCGCCGGAAGTCCTCCTCGATGCGATCCTTCCAGCCGGAGGACAGCGCCGCCTGGGGGCAGGCGCGGACCGCCGACACCGCCTCGCTGATGACCTCATAGTTGAGAGCGGTGCCCACGCTGTCGCACTGGTAGCGGACGGCCATGTCCGGGGCGATGCCGAAGCGGGCGGCCTCGCGGGCGGCGTCGATGTTGGCCCCCAGGAACAGGAACTCCCAGCCGTACCGCTCCTTCTGCCGCTGGATCATCTGCTTCACCCGGGCGTAGTCGTAGCGGCGGCTGGCGTTCTCCATGCCGTCGGTGGTGATGACGAACAGGGTGCGCTCCGGCCGGTCCTCAGGCCGGGCGTACTTGTGGACGCTGCCGATGTGGTGGATGGCCCCGCCCACCGCGTCCAGCAGGGCGGTGCAGCCCCGGACGTAATACTCCTTCCCGGTGAGGTCCGGCACATCGGCCAGGGGCACCCGGTCGTGGATAACCTCGGAGACATTGTCGAAGAGCACGGTGGAGACCAGGGCCTCGCCGGGCTCCCGCCGCTGCTTGGCCAGCATGGAGTTGAAGCCCCCGATGGTGTCCCGCTCCAGCCCCGACATGGAGCCGCTGCGGTCCAGGATGAAAACCAGTTCTGTCATAGAAATGACCTCCTCTGTGTTTGGTAGCCTCAGCATACCAGACCAGATGAGATTTTTGGTCGCTTCTCAGGCGACAATTTACGGTTCCTGTTCCTCCGCTCCCGTGGAGAACATGGTCCGGAACAGCCGCTTTCCGCCCTCGGTGCGGAAGATACGGCGGTAGACCTCCCGCTGGGCCTCCGCGCTCCTGCCGCCCTCAAAGAGGTTCACCAGGAAGTCGGCCTCCACCAGGATCTGGTAGTCGATGCCGTCGATCTCCGTATAGGTGTGGTGATGGCCCACCAGGAAGGCGACGCGGTCGATGACCGCCTCCTCCCAGCCCAGCCGCGACAGCAGCTCCCTGGCCAGGGGCGGCCCCTCCAGCTCCTGGAGCGGCCCGTCGCTGCGGCCGTACTTCCGCTCCGCGGGGTGGATGCCGATGTCGTGGACCACAGCGGCGGCTTCCAGGACCTCCTGGGCGGCGGGGTCCAGGCCCTCCAGCTGCCCAATGAGCCGGGCAAAATCATGGACCTTAATGAAGTGCTGGATGCGTTCCGCATCCGGCGCTTCGTGGGCCATCATGGACAGCAGGAGTTGATCAATTCTGTTTAACATATGGGATTCCTCTTTTCTAAGATTGCTCTGGTTGTAGTTTAACATGGCTGTCAATAGGGGGCCTCCGGCCCCCACCAGGTCTGATGCGCACCCCCAATGGGTGCACCCCTGGCCTACTTTTCCCCCACGGGAAAAGTAGGCAAAAGCGTGCTCAAGAAAACCGAGGTTTTCTTGAGAATCTTTCCTCATTATTTTTTTAGTTTTACGCTCGCCCTGCGGCCTGTTTTTTCTAAACCGTGCCGGGTCCCGTGTATAGGGGCGAAGCGGCTATTTCAGTATGTCCTCAAGGAGAGTGAAGCGCTGGTGCACGGACACATTGGGTGCGTTGGTCGTTTTTTACTTTGTCCGACTGCTGGTTGCTCCGTTCCACTACGCAATTGAAGGATTTCCGTATACGGCTCTGGACGGGCCGCGTCCTGCTCCGTTCCACTTCGCACAGGACAGATTTCCGTATACGGCCCGAATAGAACCGCGCCATCAATTGCGTAGTAGAACGGAGCAACCGGCAGTTGGACTACGGAAAAACAAGGAGGCACCCCCGATGAATGCTTTCCCTGGCCCCTAGTTCAACCATCCATCTGTCCTTAACCGTCATCCCAGAGGGATTCTTAAGGGGGCGAAAGCCCCCTTAAGCGCACTTTTGGGTACTTTTCCTGCGAGGGAAAAGTACCCCAGGGACAGCAGGGACCGGAGGTCCCTACCTGGACCCGGTAGGGGGCGGAGCCCCCTGCACCCACCGCCGGGGGGCGCAGCCCCCCGGCCCCCCCAAGTTGCCCATTGACTTTTCACACTTCTTCCTTTATGCTGAAAGCGAAATCCATTTTTCAGCAAGGAGGTATATTCCCCATGCGAATTTATGTCAACGCCGCCGCTCCCCTGGAGGGGAGCGGCACAAAAGACCGCCCCTATAAGCGCATCGCCGACGCAGCCAAGGCGGCGATGCCCGGCGACGAGGTCCTGGTGGCCCCCGGCGTCTACCGGGAATACGTGGACCCCATCCACGCCGGCACGGAGGACGCCCGCATCACCTACCGCAGCGAGACGCCTCTGGGCGCGGTCATCACCGGCGCGGAGCCGGTGAAGTCCTGGACCCGTTATCAGGACAACGTCTGGGTCTGCCGGGTCAACAACGGCGTCTTCGGCGCCTACAACCCCTACACCACCCCCGTGGGCGGGGACTGGTACTTTGCCCCGGCCCTGCGGCACACCGGCGCGGTGTACCTCAACGACCGCCAGCTCTATGAGACCGAGACCCTGGAGGAGTGCATCAGGGGCGAGGTCTACGCCCCCTCTTGGGAGCCGGAGTGGTCCGTCTACAAGTGGTACACGGAGCAGGACGGGGACGAGACCGTCATCTACGCCAACTTCCAGGGCGCGGACCCCAATGCGGAGAACGTGGAGATCAACGTCCGCCGCAACTGCTTCATGCCCTCCAAGACCGGCGTGGGCTACATCACCTTCTCCGGCTTCAAGGTGGAGAAGGCCGCCACCACCTGGGCGCCTCCCGCCGCCTACCAGGACGGCATGATCGGCCCCCACTGGTCTAAGGGCTGGATCATCGAGGACTGCGAGATCAGCAACAGCAAGTGCTGCGGCATCTCCCTGGGCAAGTACTACGACCCGGAGAACGACCACTACTTCACCCGCAAGCACGTGAAGAGCCCCACCCAGATGGAGCGGGACGCGGTGTGCCGGGGCCAGTACCACGGCTGGGTGAAGGAGAAGGTGGGCAGCCACATCGTCCGCCGCTGCCACATCCACCACTGCGAGCAGACCGGCATCGTGGGCCGCATGGGCTGCGTGTTCAGCACCATCGAGGACAACCACATCCACCACATCAACAACATGCAGCAGCTGGGCGGAGCCGAGATCTCCGGCATCAAGCTCCACGCCGCCATCGACGTGACCATCCGCCGCAACCACATCCACCACTCCACCATGGGCGTCTGGTGCGACTGGCAGGCCCAGGGCACCCGCATCAGCCAGAATCTGCTCCACGACAACTACACCCCCGACGGCACCCCCGTGGCCCCCGGCGCCATGTGCAACCAGGATATCTTCATCGAGGTGGGCCACGGTCCCACCCTCATCGACAACAACATCATGCTCTCCAAGGCCGCCGTCCGCATCGCCACCGAGGGCGTGGCCCTGGTCCACAACCTGATCCTGGGGTCCTTCACCGCCGTGGGCGGCGGCACCGACAGCATCGTGAACGGCGTCAACCAGCCCCGCTACACCCCCTACCACATCCGCCACCGCACAGAGGTGGCCGGGTTCATGACCATTCTCCACGGCGACGACCGGTGCTACAACAACATCTTCGTCCAGGGCTGGCCCGCGGCCGCCGCCGAGGCCAAGGAGGACATGGGATTCAAAATGACCGACAACCAGGAGGTGGGGACCCATGTCTTCGACGAGTACCCCACCTACGATGAGTGGATCTCCTGGTTCAAGCTGGACGAGAAGCCGGACATGCACGCTCTCCAGGAGTACCACTTCGCCCACCTGCCGGTGTGGGTGGACGGCAACGTCTACCTGGGCGGCGCGAAAGCCTGCAAGCACGAGCGGCACAACCTGGTGGACACCGAAAGCCCGGTGAAGGTGGAGCTGAAGGAGCGGGACGGCAAATACAGCCTGGAGACCAACCTCTACGACCTCCTGGACGGTTTCCGCTCCGGCATCATCACCAGCGACATCCTGGGCTATGCCTTCGAGCCGGAGCAGCGGTTCGAGAACCCCGACGGCACGGCCATCACCTTCGACACCGACTACCTGGGCGATCACCGGGGCGTGGCCCCGCTGCCCGGTCCCTTCGCCGGACCGGACGCGGTGGGCAAGGATTTGTGGTGATACTTTTTCTTGAAAGAAAAAGTATCAAAAAGAACTTTAACATCGCTCTCAAAGCGTTGCAATACCGACTTTTTTCACACGGTAACGATAGATCGTTCTAATTGAAGAATATCGGCATAGTCCCTCCATAACGGCAAAAAGCGGGCGGTTCCGTGGGGAACTGCCCGTTTTTTGCCCAAAGAAAACCACGCCCGGACGGCAATAAACCGTCCGGGCGTGGTCCGCTGTCCGGCCCCGGGGCGCTATGTTTAGCCGTCCTTCGGGCCGTACCACATATGCTTTTCCATGTCCACCCTCCCGTCGGGGAGGAAGGTGACGCCCTCCATCTCCAGCAGCAGCCGGTGGGTGTCCTTTCCCAGGGGCGCAAAGGCCTCGCACAGCTCGCCGTTCCGGTTCAGCACCCGGTGGCAGGGGAGGGCCTCCGGGGCCACGTGCATAGCGCAGCCCACGATGCGGCTCAGACGCGGGTTGCCCACAAGCCGGGCGATCTGACCGTAGGTGGTCACCCGGCCAAAGGGGACCTGGGCGGTGAGGGCGTAGATCTTCCGGTACAGCTCCGACGGCATGGCTACCTCCTATCGCGCGATGCGCCAGGCGCAGTACACTAGCGCCAGGGCCATGGCCACGTTGGCGGCCTTCTCATGCCGGGAGAGGAACCGGCTCAGCGCCGCGCCCCCCAGCAGCCAGCAGACACCGTAGACGAACGCCTGGAGCGACAGCAACAGCGTCATGCCCACCAGGGCGGGTACGCTGGTGAAGTGGGGCAGGATGTAGTTGGACAGGATGCTGAGCCCCACCAGGATGACCTTGGGGTTCATGAACTGCATGGCGAAGCCGGTGAGGAAGTCGCCCTTTCCGGGGTCCTTTCCCTCCACGCCTCTCCGGCGCAGGCACTTGTACGCCTGATAGAGCATATACCCCGCGCCGATGACCTTCATCACCGGCTGGAACACGGGCAGGGCGTCAAAGAGGACCTTGGCGAACACCAGGCACAGCAGGTTCACCACCGCGAGGCCGCAGAGCATCCCCAGGTTCAGCCAGATGCCCCGGAGCCCCTTCCGCCGCCCGTTCTCCAGGGCCATCAGCGTGTTGGGCCCGGGGGTGGCGAAGGAGGTAAAGCAATACAGAAAGAAATCACCGGCAGGGAACATGGCTCATACGCCTCCCAACGATCTTACCAAACCACGGTGGCGAAATAGTCGTCGGGGGTCTCGGCCCGGCGGATGAGGTCCACGGAGCCGTCCTCCCGCAGCAGCAGCTCCGCGGAGCGCAGCTTGCCGTTGTAGTTGTAGCCCATAGCGTGGCCGTGGGCCCCGGTGTCGTGGATCACCAGCAGGTCGCCCCGGTCGATCTCCGGCAGCATCCGGTCCACGGCGAACTTGTCGCAGTTCTCGCAGAGGGAGCCGGTGACGTCGTACCTGTGGTCGCAGGGGGCGTCCTCCTTGCCCATGACGGTGATGTGGTGGTAGGCCCCGTACACCGCCGGGCGCATCAGGTCCGCGGCGCAGGCATCCACGCCGATATACTCCTTGTAGATGTGCTTCTCATGGATGGCCCTGGTCACGAGGCAGCCGTAGGGCCCAAGCATGAACCGGCCCAGCTCGCAGCAGAGCTGCACGCCGCCCATACCGGCGGGGACCAGGATCTCCTCGTACTTCCGCCGGACGCCCTCACCGATGACGGCGATGTCGTTGGTCTCCTGGTCCGGGCGGTAGGGGATGCCGATGCCGCCGGAGAGGTTGATGTACCGGATGCAGCACCCGGTCTCCGCCTTCAGCTCCGCGGCCAGGGTGAAGAGGATGCCCGCCAGCTCCGGGTAGTAGTCGTTGGACAGGGTGTTGGAGGCCAGGAAGGCGTGGATGCCGAAATACTTGGCGCCCTTGGCCTTGAGCCGCCGGAAAGCCTCCGCCAGCTGAGGGCGGGTCATGCCGTACTTGGCGTCGCCGGGGGTGTCCATGACCTGGAAGCCCTCCTTGCTCTCCCCCAGGGTGAA
>CANQCS010000092.1 GCA_947589745.1 uncultured Oscillospiraceae bacterium | reverse complement strand
TTGTTACGATATCCATGAGTTCTGCCTTATCCTGGGCGCTAAGCTCGATGACATATTTCAATGAC
The DNA here is from genome assembly GCA_947589745.1 of uncultured Oscillospiraceae bacterium. Lineage (GTDB taxonomy): Bacteria > Bacillota > Clostridia > Oscillospirales > Oscillospiraceae > Pelethomonas. The sequence continues at coordinate 12,017 of CANQCS010000092.1, read as the reverse complement.
GGCATATAATTATCCCCCTCATTCCTCTTGCGGGTATTATGACACATTGTTCTATATTATGCAACCTTTAGTTTTTACAAACCACTAGAGCAACCGCCAAAGCTGGTATGTGGGCCAACAACGTGTTGAGATCAGCGGCGCTGTTGCCGTTGTGGATCCAGAGACGTTCCTGTCCGGAAGCTTTGAAGCGGAAATTGCGGGATCTGTCCCCCAGGCTTTTACAGCAGTTCTATAACTATAAAGCCGAAACAGAACATTTGTCACCTAAAACCATTGTGAACATCAACCTGTTTCTGCATAAAGCCCTCTCCTATGCCGTGTCCGAAGGGTATATTCCCAGTAATCCGGCTTCATCCATCAATCTGCCTCGCGGCAACAAGCCCCAAATCGAGATCCTCACCAGGGACGAACAGACCCGTTTGTTTCGCGCCAGCTATCAACACCGATATGGCGTTTTTATCCGTCTTACGTTGTTTACCGGTCTGCGCATCGGCGAACTACTGGGTCTTCGGTGGGAAGACCTGGATGCTCAGGCAGGCATACTTCACATCCGCCGAACTCTGAATCGTCTGAATAAAATAACTCGTCCTGTCAACCCAGGGGAAAACTCCACTGAGATCGTCATCCAAAGTCCCAAATCTCAAAACTCTATCCGCTCGATCCCCCTGCTCCCCGCCGTCGTACAGGATTTGAGAATCTGGAGGGCTGTCCAACAGGACGACGAAATTGCTGCTCAAGGAAATTACCACAGCAGCGGGATGATCGTCACCAACACATTGGGTGGATATGTGGAGCCTCGCACCTTCAAGGACTACTACGGACAGATCTTGAACTTGGCCGGCCTGCGACACTTTACCTTTCACGCACTGAGACATACCTTTGCTTCGCGGGCTGTAGAGCAGGGAATGGACATGAAAACGCTGTCCACGATCCTGGGTCACTATTCTGTGGCCTTCACGATGGATACCTATGCCCATGTTCTGAATGACCACAAGAGGGACAGCATGGCCTTGATGGAGGACTTGTACGCTGCTGCTCAGAGTCCTGTACAGGAGTTTTCCTATCCTGTTATTATGGCGCCCCAGGAAGACAGCACGATGCTCTTTTCGGCCCCTGATTTCCCGGATGTCCAGTTTTGTGGCGCCGATGTTCAGCAGGGACTACAGTACATCAAGGAGCGTTTGCAGGAAGAAGTTTTGACTGCACTGTATCCTCCGAGCCCAACACCGGTAAATCAGATCATGTTAGCCCCGGGTCAGTTCCTTATGCAGATCCCTGTATAGCCAAAATTGTCAAAGGGGTCAAGATGGGGTCAAGAATCGTGTTGTCACAAAAGGAAAAAGTGCAGCTTGATCGCGGCAATTGGGGTCAACGCGGGGTCAACAAGAAGCTGCATAAGCTTCGAAAAGTTAAGAAAATCGCTCAGAACAACGTGTTCTGAGCGATTTTCATGGTTGCGGAGGGGGGACTTGAACCCCCGACCTCCGGGTTATGAGGGGGATTTTGTATATTTTAGGTGCCTAAAATGATAGAATTATGCGTGTTTAGGACGTGATTTTATATAATTATTAGTCAAAAACAGCTATGGGACCTAATTCAACACGCTTCTGTACATCTAGGCTCAATCATTTCCGGGAAGTTTGTTAGAAAGAGTGTTAGAAATGTATACCCATATTTTTCCAAACGTAAGTTCTCCATTTTCTTTCTAGTATGCTGTATATTTTCGTATATTTCTGCATATCCGATTTGGGCAGGTAAGATGCTGAGAATTATAAACCTTGTTACTGTTTCCAATACTGCTCGACCTTCGTCTCAGCGACATGAGGGAGTAGGTTGAACCGCTTCATGATTTTCTGGACCACAACATCTTTATCGATTTCCAGCTCCTTCAGCGTTGAGATCATAGCAGAAATTCCTTCCTCGCGGCCTTTCACCAAACCTTCCTCACGGCCTTCCTCCAGAGCGGCTATCCGGGTGTTATAGTCATGAATCTCCATCACTTTTTCCTGGTCGTACAATGTCACCATGATATTTACTACCTCCTTCTGTCGTGACGCTAGGATGGGGACCAAAACCCCTTCCTCCAAACACTGCCGAATCGTTGCTTCTACCGCCAGTTGTGTCGGCCCATAGACCTGCCTCTGACTATCCGCGATCTGGCAGAACCGCACATATTGATATACGATGTCATCTTTGCCGCCGGTGTCCCCGCGTAGCACCTTTACCTCGACCTCTACGCTGCCGGAGCCATCATACAGGTCAGAAAGGCGAAGCACGTCGGGTACATCCTGCGTTCCGGTGTAAACTACATAGAGTTCCGGCCTCGGCACTGTGATCTGTTTCGGGGCATACAGATCAAGTTTTTGCTCCTCGACATATTCTTTATATGTTGCCGACAGATACAGCAACATCCGCAGCGCCAAATTCATAGAAAATGTTGACTGAGCCTCTACCAGAAGGATAAGTCGATCCCGGACAAGAACGCCCAGATCATTATAGATCCCATTGGTCAAAATGGTGGCCAGCGTGACCAGCTTGAAATCCTCTTCCCTGACATCGGTGTCTTCCGGATGGAGAGACAGATACAGCTTCCGAGTGTACTCAGGTTCCTTAAAGATGTAGGAAAAGAGACTGTCCTTGATGGTCCGCTTCATATCAGGCATATGCCTCACCCCTCGCCTTGTTGCTTAACTTTATTATATCGGAAGTTAAGACAAATTACAAGAGGCGGTTTCAATGATGCGGTAGCGGCGATGGATAGCGTTACTTCAGCTGTGAAAAAGGTCGTGCTGAATTGGAAACGGATATTGGAAACTGGAAACTATGGCGCTTATCAGCGGGGACACGACAATTTCAATCCCGTTTGCTTGGTTTTCGTGATGCAACACCTGGCCATAGAAGCGAAGCCACGTCCTGCTTCTCGAACGTGGCTTCGCTTCTATCATATTGTCTTACAGTTCCAAAATGAGGTTTTTTACATCTTTATCTGCCTTACGGATATTAGAAGAGCGGCTTTTATGCCCACATTTCAAACCGAAGTCTATTCATAACTTTGAAAATTTGGTTAACGATTTAATTCAGATTCATTCTGATACTTTACTAACCATCATGTTCCTGATTGTCTTCCTTCTCAAACCGATAGCTGGGATTTCTACCCTTTAGGATGTAAGGAATCTCAAAATATCTGAGTATTTTATTTATATCCCCCATCGCATTCTTCGAATCACCCTTTAGGTATATCTTCCCTTCTTCTGCTTTCCCTTGCCCTCCAGTCAGATTGTTATCTTGCAAAATACCCCTAAGGTCATCCCGAACCTCAATTACCTCCGTCTTGTCCAATTCCTTATCAAGGTATTCTCCCAAGCAGTTTTTAATGCTTTCTTTCACCTCTTCCTTCTCTTTGCTTTTTTTCTTTTTTAAAAAATCCCTATCTACCACCATGTCTTCCGAAAAAGTAATGCCTAACCATTCGCAGACTTCACGCATAAAAGCAGTATCCCCCTCATCCGCAAATCTGTCGAGCAGGTGTTCATAGTTCCCGGTAGTAATGGAAAAATAATAAGGGAGAATACCATTAAAAAATCTATCAGGCTCATAAATATAATATTGCCTGTAGGCATAACGAATATAGGGGCCATTATCATACAATTTTTGGTTAAATGGCTTAATATAATCGGCCCAATAAGAATCAAAGGTATTAAAAGATATATATTCCTTCAGTTTTGGCTTCTCTGTATACAATTTAGTATAATATATTTTGCGATTATTAAAAAATACTTGATCGCAATAAGCAATTTTAGTACGATTAGGATGTTGCGGTACAGGTGGTCGAAGTAATCTCTGTTCTCTGAGATTTAAACCTCCCCAATATGATTCAAAGAAATTTGGCGCATTTTTATAGACTCCCTTTAAGATTTCACAGCAACGTTTTTCGACATCTAAAAAATCTTCAATATCCGGCTCGCTCTTTTTCTTAACATACAAATCAATAGTCTCATTTCTAGCGCGTCGTTTTCTCCCAAGCATTTGCTTGAGCTGCACTTCATCCGCAGAATCAATTACAATATTTTTTAAATTCTTATCTTCAAAATTGACGCCGCAATCCAGCACGCTTGTACATATAAGGGCCTTGCATTTAAATTTATTTTGTCGTGCCATTCTTGAAATAAATCTTTGATTTTCCAATCTAGTATCAGCATCTATATATTTAACATCTGCTCCCTTTAGCTTATCCTTAAAATCTTTCTTTAATTTATTCCCATCCTCTTTGCTACCAACAAAAATCAGCCATTTATTCTTTCCTTCGTCCTTTTCGTCCTTCTTTTCATCCTCTTTTGCGTCCTTCACAATTAATTCCTCTAAATATTCTTGCGAGTCATAAAAGTGCAAATTTATGTTAGAGAAATCTTCTTGAAATTGATATTCAATGATTTCTGATATAATATGAGTATGAAGCTGTTCGTCGATTTCATCAGAAACCATGAGGTGCTTTTCATGCAAATCAAAATATATTATATCCGCAATATCACGAATTCTTTTATATACTGCGTACTCAATGACATCTATCAGTCGAACCAGGTCTTTTGTAGTTGCACTCATATAGATTTTCTGTGCATTAGGAAACTTATATAACAATTGAGTCCAAATCAAATCCGTTTCCGAGTTGAAAGTAGAATCTGATAGGAAGAAATGCGCCTCGTCAAAAACAACAAAGCCAATATCTTCAAATGTATATTTTTCTAATTTGTCAAGAACACCCTGGTATGTTGTAATATATAAATTATCAAACCTAATTAAGTCTTCAACGAAATATGTGCTATAATTCTGAACACTTGCATCATTTCCCTGATTGCTTGCATCATTGTCCTGATTACTAGTTATTTGCATCGCTCTGATTTTCTGCTGGAGATTTTGTATATTGCGATTGGTCAAAAACAAAATATTATTTACCTTTTCTTTATCTATTTGTCTAGCTATGGTTCTCAATTCCTTTAATACAAACGTGCTCTTTCCACTTCCAGTAGGCGCACTTATCACTATTATTGGGCACTCACGGCCCTTTGATCCAACCCATTTTGGTTTAAATTCTCTCAGTTTTGGATCTTTCTCAAGGCCGTTGAGACCATCTACAACATACTTTGCTTCAATAGGTACAGGCACATGCTTAAAATGCTTCTCACGGGTCGTATCTAAAAGAATAGCATTGTAATAATCGTATGATTTAGTAGCTTTGTCATAATCAAAAGTTGTTTTCTCAAACATTGATTTAACTCCCTCTTTCTCCCAAAAGCAATTCGAAACCGAAACGTAGAAATCTCCCTAAATATATTACATTTCCACTTTCAAAATAACTTTGAGGACGCTTCGTTGCGTATAATACAAGTTTCACCGTGGCAAAATTCTATTTGTGTAAACTATATCACATATACCAAAAGAAAGCAAGCAAAAATACAACTGAATAGTCACCATATTATCATACGGGGTTGGCTATATCCAGACGCCAGCCATATATCACACCTGGTAGATGGCTGCCTAGCTGGGCCAGGAAGGACCTGTTGGGCAGGAGGGAAATAAATAGCTCTCAAAATCATCATACAAAGCGTGTATACCAAAACAGATCCTCAAGAATGATATGACATAACCAAAGTAGAAACGTCGAAACGGTTGACGTTTCTATTGAAATCTTCACATTCATAAAGCATCCTGAAATCTGAATCAATCTTAAAAGCAGACTTTACAATGCCAAAATCTGTGGTATAATATTGATGGTTCTAAATTTTAATGGAGGTATTGCAGCATGGAAACTGAGAAAAAAACCAGGAAAATGAGATCCGTTGATGAGCGTAAGCAAGCTAACAATCAGAGAATCAAGTATCACCAGGATTGCATCGCCAAGTTAGAGGAAAAGAAACTTGAAATCGAAAAGGTCATCATCGGTCACGAGGAAACTATCAAGGCACTAAATGATAAGAACAAGAAACTTGATAATCCCGTCAAAGCCCCTCGAAAGAAACGAGTAAGTGCAAAGACAAAGTTCTCCCTTGAGGACATTGCTAAAACCTTTGGATGTAGTATTGAAGAAGCCAAGCAGAAAATGATGGCTCTCGAAAACTCTTCTCAGGAGCAATGATCTCGAAACCTATAGTGACGGTCAATCTATAAAGGTCTTTCAATCATTAAGGAACGTATGAGCAGCACCACACTGCTCATACGTTCTTTTTGTATCATACGATCTATTCTAAACTTTTCTATTTATACTTTTCTATGAGCGCTTCTATGATCTCAGGAGGGATATCCTTTTCACCTTTGGGTACGGGTATTGCAATCAATCCTTTACCACTCACAGGGCAAAATCTGGTACGACCGCCACCATCAAACAAATGAAGATTTGTGTGTATGAGTAGTTTCACTGTCTTGGGGTCCCAGTTGCGGTAAAATTCATTTAGTTGCTGTTCAGCATAAAACTGTGCATTTCCGATAGATTCAACAAATCTGTCATTCATAATTCGCTTCTCCTCGCTTTATATTCGTAGATCATTTATGACCTCTTAATGTTATGTTACTTCATATTTGATTAAATACTATTATGTATCAAATCCAACTACACTCTATTTTCTGTTTTCATCAAATATTGAAACAGTTCCGCTATATATGTGTCAAAGGAAAAGTTTCGTTCGCTTCAGCTGATAGCTTATTCTAAAATGCAATTTCAAAAGTGCATAGACCAAAAAGGGATAATTTATATTTTAAAAGAACCTAACAGATTATTAGGGACCTTGGGGGAAGAAAGCTTTTTCTTCCCTTGTGACTGATGTGAATGGGATATGTTAAAAAAAGTTGAGTAAGCCACCCGTCAAGGGATGGCGTTGTCAAAATTTTTTATTTAACAAGGGAGGCATAGACTTGAGTACATACTTCGGTGTACACATTTGAGTTGTGTACTTAAACTAATGCGGTGTATAGATATCATTTGATTGTATATTTGATTGGATATTAGAACCACATGATAGTATATTAAAGGATACTAAAATCACATTGTATTTTGATATCATATAAGACACTAGTACATATACATATACATACCACCCCTGTGTTTTGAAAAGATGATTGAAGTATCATTGTGTAGTGCAGCCATTACATCACCATATTGATACATACATCATTATATATGATATCCCTTTGGACCGGATGATTATATAATGGATTAGCTAGTTTTATAGGGGAGAGAGTTTCACGTAAGAAACTCTCTCCCTTGTTTTTTGCTGTCCTTTGCCATTGGATCATGGACCATTATATAGATTAGTGTTTAAGCGGTTATATATATCTTTGCTTTGTGTTTTGTTACTAGACTTTATAACATGAGTCGAACAGATTGATTAGTAGTACAAAATAATCTTTATTGGTAAAATTTAAATTTGTATAAACATATAATTGTAGCATTTTGCTGCGAAATATTTAGTAAAGGAGTTAATCCTAATGGCAACTTTAAAAGTGTTAAACAGAAAGGGGCATTATTCCGACCCCAACGCAAGAGACTTCGTAGTGAAGTATATCACAAGAAATTATACCATACCACCACCGTACTTTGGATGTACCGGAATTGAAGGTGACGACATTGCAGAGTCCATGACCCGTGTCGCAAAAAGTTTTAATAAGGACAGTCGTGTTAGACTTCGACATTTCATTTTATCTTTTGAATATGAGAACTTTATTACATCAGTGATTGCCAGTGATATAGGAAGAAAGATCATTGATTGGCTCGGCAAAGAGTATCAAAGTGTGTATGCAGTTCATGATAACTCAAACTATATCCATCTTCATATTGTATTTAATGCAGTGAGTTTTTTGGATGGGCATAGATATAGAGGGTCCAGAGCTGAATACTATGATCTACAAGCAGCCATTAAGGATGTTCTTCGTCCCTATGGTATTTTCCTTAATGTGGTATCTTCTTTGTCTGACGTGGACATTCAAAATGAGCTTTGACCAAGTAGGTTGCTGTAACTTTTCCACACATATGAATTTGATTTTTAACATTATGCCTTACTTTAGGAAACTATATTATATCAAAGTTCAAAAAGCGAAAGGAGCATTACACCATGAGTATTGCATATATAGCAAATTGCAACAAAGGGAAGCACTACAAGTCTTCATACAGCAGGAAGAATGTTGTTAAGTTTATTACACAAGGCCATACGATCAAGCCCCCTTATTTTGGTTGTATCAAAGTAGATGAGAATGATATTGCTGGTAGCATGACACGCGTTGCTAAACAGTTCGGCAAAGATTCATGTATCCGTATTCGTCACTTTATGGTGTTATTTCCTAATAAATATTATTCTAATTATTCCAATTATTTAAATTATTCTAATTATTCTAATTACGGTTCTAATCATATTGCCGCCTGTAAACTTGGACAAGCATATATCGAAGAAATCGGGAAGAAATATCAGGCCCTTTATGGTATTCATACAGATTCGGATTATGTCCGTCTTCATGTGGCGTTTAACCCTATCAGTTATCTGGACGGATATCGGTTTTGGGCTAAAAGATACTCATTTAATGATTTTGACATGTTGCTCGGCAAATTGAGAGACATTAGTCTCTCGTATGGTGTATATCTGAAGGAAATAGAAATTCAGAGTTCTTCCATTCGAGAGGAATTTTAAAGGCATCGTGTGCAATGCCCCATGTCCATACTTTGACTGTTTATAGGAGGTGATCTTATCATGGCAACACTCAAAATTTACACCAAACAAGGCTGTTACGACCAGATTTATACGCGGGAAAAGATGCTGCATTTTTTTACGAAGGACTATAAAATCGATCCCATCCTCTGGGGTTGTACAGGAGTTGACCGAAACGACATTGAGGGAAGTATGGCTGCTGTTTCCTCAAGATTCAATAAGAATTCTGGTATCCAGTTGCGTCATTTTGTGGTGTCAATTGACCGCAAAGAAATTTATTCCGGAGCGGCTGTCAGTATCCTTGGCCGCCGCATCATAGATCAGATTGGGATGAAGTATCAAGCGGTATACGCTGTTCACGTGTTTAAGACACACATCGAATTGCACGTTGCTTTTAATCCTGTGAGTTTTGTGGACGGTGTAGAATACCGAAGTAACAATGACAACACCAATATGTTGCATAGTTTCATCCAGGACCTTCTTAATCGATATGGTATTGTTCTCTACCTCATCTAGTCACATGCTGCTATCCAAAACGGAGCATGGGCCCAGAGGAACATCTTCCCCTGGGCCCTTTTTATTTATGTATTTTCCATTGGTTCAAGTAGTAGATAAGGGAATCTTTCGGGATCTTCCAGGTTCGTCCGATGCGGAACGCTTGGATATCTCCATTGTTCAAAAGGTTATATGCAGTGTTACGTCCGATGTTCAGGATTTCTCTAAGGTCGGATATTGTTAAAACGGCATCGTATTGCTCCAACATAATTTCAGTTCTCCTTCTCAGCTCAAGTTACTTCTATGTTGATTTGGGATTACGAAATTACAACAGGAGCAAATGGTTAGTTGTTGGGATATGGATGCCAATTATAATATCATTTAATCAAAAACGAACTAACAGAATATTAAATAGTCTCAGAAAAGAGGTGAAAATGAAATGGTCATTGATAACAATGAAGGTAATAAATTGAGCTCAAATTACTTATGGAAGGAATGTGATAACATGGAAAGCACTGTTATTAGGAGCCAAATACTAGCAATAAGAAACCAATCTATTGGGAACAGGAATCAATACTGGTCTGATGAAGATCGCATACATCTCCGGGAGGATTATTTAGCCGGTGTTGGCATCTCAGAGATGGCAGTCATCTACGGTCGCAGTGAAGGTGCGATTTTTATGCAGCTTCATGAGATGGGGTTGATTCAGACTGAGCCTGGGAGCAAGAGAAAGAGAAAAATTAGATGTAAATGTCCCAAGTGCGGTTTTTATGAAGAATGCAAGGGAGAATCAGTCTGTAGTTTCAGAAAATAATCTATATGGTTATCCCTTATAATAATCAAGAAGTGGTCTCATGGGCATGGGGCCACTTCTTTCCATAGGCCTTTATGTTGGCGAATGATCTGTAGATGGGTCTAATTTAAAAAACTTTGTTCCGGCTCCAGGGGTAATAGAGATCATCTTTTCAGGTCTGATACTGATATCTAATTCTTTCATATCAATCAGATTTACCAGTGTGTTTAAAAGGTCATGACTTCCTTTTTGCTCCATGGCATTATAGGTAGCAGCATACTCCGGGAAATACTCCCATATCGCATTCATCATAGCTTGGAGAACAAAAAGATCTGTCTCATGCCAATTGTATTCAGCCCACAATTCAAAGAATGGCAGGCAACTATATTCTTTGGTAAAGAAGAGGTATCCCTTCGTATTCTCAATACCATGTTCCAAATCAAAAGTCGTCTGCCTCCCGATTTTCTGAGTATAGCCGGATAGTGTTTGCCAGATGGGAAAACTAAAGGAAACTAACTCTTGTCCTGTGTCTGTCTCCAGAAAACAGATACCATTTTCAATCACCTGATACCTTACCATTGGACCATAGGGCGTTTGCACCGGGGCCGGGTAAGCACCGAAATATTCAGGATGGTACTCTGCGCAGTGGATCGCAAATTCATGTAGGCTCTCAGATCCATCGACAGGAAGATGGTTTTGAAGCTTATACCGCCAGATCTCATAGGCAATGATCCTCCATCCGCTGTAAGGATCGTCTATGGAGAAGTATCGAAATTGGGGCAGGCCGGCAACAGGACGACCATATCGTTTGGCGGTTGACGAGATGGCCGCCGCGGCCAGGCCGACCACATAATACTCCTGGGGGAAGACGTCTGTCTCATTCTTCTTTGCACAGAGATAATAGACAAGGTCAGATTTTTCTTCCAGAGAAACAATTTCACCAAGTGTGCCCTGGAGTGCTTCGATCAGTTTATTATGGTCATCTAAGTTTTTCATTTTCGTTCTATCTGCACCATGGCTGTGAGAGTACATTGACTTGATCAATTTAGTTGAATTTACATTGTATTACTATGTTTAAGGCCGGCAGAGCTACCTTATTGCCAATTGCCCCTACAATATTTATCGCGTCATTATGCCCGTGTACGGGCATAATGGGTCATATAAATTGCTACCATAAGTTTGTCCTTTAGAGGGATCATCAAATAGGTAGCGAGGGATCAGGTATGGCGGATCAGTATTCACAAATCATAGTAGACCGGATATTGGACCTGTGCCGGCAGCGTGGCATCTCCATTTACCAGTTGGCCGTTATGAGCGGGGTAAGTCATTCCACCATTGATAATATTGTAAATAGGAAGACCTTTAACCCTAAGATAAAGACATTGCATAAGATAGCTCTCGCTTTCAGTATGACGGTTGCGGAGCTGCTAGATTTTGACGCTCTTAATAGATATTCTTTTGAGGACTAGGCATGAGACTTCTATTCATGTCTACCCACGATATGCGATTAGAGCAGGAGCAGGGATACCCCCTGCTCCTGTTCCAATAATAAGGGTAGTTGGTCAAATCTTTTGATATGCTGCCGCCTGTGATTGATTATCAAAACATGGACTTTTTTAATTGTCTCTGACTTTAGGGAGGCTAGGACATAGCCTGCTGTGCCTTCTGCCTATGCATTCCTGTCTTGATTAAGCATCAATCCCAAAATGATTTCTTAGTGCATCTCTTGCCATACCACTTCCCTGTTCAGCAGCCTTTTGGTACCAATAAACAGCTTTTCCGTTGTCTTTTATTACGCCTATCCCATTGTAGTAACAATCTCCAAGATTATGTTGTGCCGGTCTATTTCCTTGCTCGGCAGCTTTTTGGTACCAATAGACAGCCTTTTCGTAGTCTTGGGCCGTACCCGTACCATTTTTATAGCATACTCCTAAATTACACTGCGCCTGAGCATTTCCCTGTTCAGCAGCTTTTTGGTACCAATAGACAGCCTTTTCGTAGTCTTGGGCCGTACCCGTACCATTTTTATAGCATACTCCTAA
>CANQCS010000091.1 GCA_947589745.1 uncultured Oscillospiraceae bacterium | reverse complement strand
AGCGCGGAGCGCTGCGGCTTCCGGAACAACTCCTACTTCACCAAGATCTACAAACGCCAGATCGGCGAACTGCCCTCGGACACCATGCGGCGGCGCTTTCCGCCCCCCAGTCCCGGCGGGGACGGCGGCCCGAAAAAGGACGACAGCCCGGAGGGATGATTCCCTCCGGGTTATTTTGCGAACAGGGACAGGATCATAGACGAGACAAGGAACATGACGGCGGCTAGCAGACTGGAGAGCACGCCGCAGAGCCTCCGGTCCTCCCGCTCCGCCTGGGCCATGGGGACGGTGTGCTCGTCCGCAAGGCCGGTGATGCCGCCGTGAGCAGGATGTCCGGTGATCTCCCCCGCCGGTTCCGGCAGGCGGCTGGGCCGGACGCCGTCCAGCCGGAGATAGCCGATCCATGCGGCGGCCAGCAGCATCACTGCAGCGGCCAGTCCGCCGTCCCGCAGTCTGGTGATCCCTCCCAGACCTAGAAAGCGGTCCCACAGCAGCACCGCCGTCAGGGCTGTGATGAACTTGGTGAAGCCTCTGTCCAGCGTGAGCCGGATCACATCGGCCTCATACGTCTCCATGATTTTCTTCATAAGACACCCTCCCTCCCAGACAGGGGCCCATTTCATCTGATTTCCTCTACCATACACATATTTGATTCACACATCACCACACACAAAAGCGAAGAAAAAGGCCTCCTTTTCAGCGATCCGGGCATATGAGGCCCGAACGATGGAAAAGGAGGTCCAGCCATGATCCCCCGCGCAAGGGCGGAACATCAAACGCCGGGATACCTGGGACGATGCGGGGACGCCGCCTGTGAAACACGGCGGGACATGGAGTCCCGCCTTCTGACAATGTATCAGTACACACAGCACGGATCTGACCGGTAAGGCGCGGCGAGAGGGAGGTCCGCGCTCTCCCGGGGAGCACACACATTTCCCCGGTTCTTACCATCCACAGACTGGCATCCATCCGCGGCCGCATTTTCCGGAGCACCGCCCGTCAGAGAGTGCGCCATCTCCGCCGGACAGCCGCCTGCCGGAAGGGCGGCCCAAGGCAATTTCTCCATGTCCCCATCGTGAGAAGAGGACCTCCTTCTTCGATTTTGCTAAGAAAACCGTAACACATCTTTCATCATTTTGTCAAGGTTGCCGGATGGATTGGGCACCATTCTGTTATCGAACAGCAAGATGGAGTTAAAATATGTCCTAATTTTGGAATATTTTCCTAATTATTTGGATATTTTCCTGCCCAATCAGGAGATTTCGGTCGCTCTTTGGCTCGATATTGCTTTTTGCCGTTTTCCGGCTTGCTTTTTTCCTCCGCTTCCCGTATAGCACATTCATCCGGCCGCGGCATAACACGTGCCGCCGCGGCGAAAGGAGGAGCAAAACGCATGATTCAAAAGTACATATTCGGCTCTCCGTTTCCAACGGAGGCCGTGACCGCTCAAATTCCCCAGGTCCCTGGCGTCCCGCCCTATGGGATCTTCTCCCTGGCCGAGGGCTTCCGCTTTACCTATATTATGGGGGCGGGCGACATCGTCTACGGCCTGGGGGCTGCCAACCGGGGCATCAACAAGCGGGGCTACCGCTATGTGAACAGCTGCACCGACGACGCCATACACTCCGAGGCCATCCAGTCCATGTACGCGGCCCACAACTCATCATCGTCTCCGGCCGGGAGACATTCGGCCTATTCTTCGACTACCCGTCCTTGGCTACAACATGACCCGGGCCGCCGGGGAGGCTCTGGAGCGCATCGCGCCGGACAAGCGGATGCTGCTGTTCTCCCGGTCCTCCTACATCGGGATGCACCGCTACGGCGGCATCTGGACCGGAGGCAACCGCTCCTGGTGGTCCCACATCCTGCTGAACCTGAAGATGATGCCCTCCCTGAATATGTGCGGCTTTCTGTATGCCGGCGCGGACCTGGGCGGCTTCGGGGACAACACCACCAGGGACCTGCTGCTGCGCTGGCTGGCCCTGGGGGTGTTCACCCCCCTCATGCGGGACCACAGCGCCAAGGGTACCCAGGAGCAGGAGTGCTACCGGTTCGAGGACCCGGAGGACTTCCGCCACGTCATCGGCGTCCGCTACCGGCTGGTGCCCTACCTGTACAGCGAATACATGAAGGCCGCCCTCAATGACGATATGTACTTCAAGCCTCTCGCCTTCGTCTACCCGGATGACCCCATGGCCCCCCAGGTGGAGGACCAGCTGATGCTGGGGGACCAGTGCATGATCGCACCGGTGTACGTCCAGAACGCCCGGGGCCGGTACGTGTACCTGCCGGAGGAGATGCTGTTCGTGAAATTCCTGCCAGACGGAACCCTCTCCCAGGAGGTCCTGGCCCCTGGCCACCACTATGTGGAGGTGGCCCTCAACAAGGTGCCGCTCTTCATCCGCAGGGGCCGGTGCATCCCCCTGGCGGAGGCGGCGGAGACCGTGGCCGCCCTGGACACCGCCCACCTCACCCTGCTGGGCTGGGGGGCGGAACGGAACAAAATGCGCTCCTTGACTTTCCGTGCCCGCTCATGGTATACTTGTTTCATCTTATGAGAGGAGGGTGCAGCGATGCGGTGGATGCAGAACGGCTTGATCCTGCGCTTTCTTCGCTATGATATGGCCATCCACGGAATCAGTGCGCCCTTTTTTCGGTGACCGCGGGTCACGGTAAACGGTCGCGCCGATCCTTTTCTTACTATGGAAAAGAAAGGATGGCGCAATTTTTATGCTCAAAAACAGCAAACACTTTTCTCTTTCCAGGCAAAAACTGCTCCTTCTGGTCCTGGAATGGTCGGTAGGCTTCCGTCCGGCGGGAAGCGTGTGGGTCCTGCTGCTGGCCCTGCGGGGGTTTTCCCTGGTGGAGATCGGCTTGGCGGAGGCGGTGTTCCACGTCGTGAGCCTGTGCTGTGAGCTGCCTTCGGGACTTCTGGCAGACGTTCTGGGCCGGAAGTGGACCCTGACGGCCAGTCATGTGATGTTCGTACTCTCCACCCTGCTGATGGTGGCCTCCCAGGGGATGGCCGGGGTATGTCTGTCTCTGGCTTTTTCCGCCCTTGGGTACAACCTGGAGTCCGGTACGCGGGAGGCCATCACCTATGAATCCATGCTGCAGGCGGGACGGGAGACGGACTATCTGAGATTCTCCTCCCTGCAAAACGGGGTATTCCGCTTCAGCAGCGGCGGCGCGATGCTGCTGGCGGGGGCCACGGTGCTCCTGGGTTGGCGGAGGGCGTACCTGCTGGACACGGGAATCGCCCTCATCGGTCTGGCGGCTGTGCTGACCATCACCGAACCGCAGCGGGACGTCCCCGGGACGACGCTGCGGACGCTGCCCGCCGCCCTGGCGGAGACGGTCCGGGGCGCCTGGACGCTCCTCCGGTCGGACGGCACAGCCGTCCGGATCATGGTACTCAACGCCCTGGTGGGGGCGTGTGCGACACTGACGGGATTTTATCTGCAAGAGAAGGTAGAGGCGGCGGTGACGGTCCCGGCGCTGCTGGGTCCGGCTCTGTTCACACTGGGCTTGGGCGGCGGTCTGGCAGGACTGCTGACAGGCAGGCTGGATCGCCTGTCCTATCCGAAGGTGGTGGCCGTCACCGGAGCAGGCGTTCTGTTCTGCGCCCTGGCGGCACGGGGGATATGCCTGCCGGTGCTGATGGCCTTCGGTCTGCTGGCAGGACTTCTGGACGACAGCCTCCAGCTGGTCAGCGACAAAAAGCTGAATGACCGCTTCCCGTCCGCCCAGCGGGCCACGCTGATCTCCGTCTCCTCCATGATCTTTTCAGTCTTTATGATACCGCTGTCGCCTCTTTTTGGCTGGTGGTTCTCATAAGCTGCCATCGGACTCGATATCATGCGCTCCAGGCCGCCGGTGCTGACCGGCGGCCTTTTCTTGACGGCTCCCCCGTCATAACGGCCCGCCGTTCCCTCATAGGCTTGCCTATCCAGGATGACGGGAGGGGACGGGGTGACCTTTTTCATTTACAGCCGGAAGTCCGTTCTGACGGACCGGGGGGAGTCCATCGAGAACCAGGTGGAGATGTGCCGCCAATATATCTTCGCCAATTATCCCGGGAGCACCGATACAAATATCTTGACCTATGAGGACGAGGGCTTTTCCGGAAAGGACCTGGACCGCCCCCAGTTCCGGCGGATGATGGCGGACATGGAGCGCCGGAGGCCGGACTGCCTGGTCTGCTACCGGCTTGACCGCGTCAGCCGCAACGTAGGGGACTTCGCCGCGCTGATCGAGGACCTGAACAGCCGCGGCGTGGCCCTGGTCTGCATCCGGGAGAGGTTCGACACCGGCACCCCCATGGGCAAGGCCATGATGTACATTGCCAGCGTGTTTGCCCAGCTGGAGCGGGAGACCATCGCCCAGCGGGTGCGGGACAACATGCTGATGCTGGCCAGGACCGGGCGGTGGCTGGGCGGCGCCGCGCCCACCGGCTACACGTCGGAGCGGGCCAGTGAGATCGTCCTGGACGGAAAGCTGCGGACCGCCTGCTGTCTGAAGACCGTCCCCGGCGAGATCAGCGCCGTGGACACCATCTACCGCAAATTTCTGGAGCTCCGGAGCCTGAACGGGGTCCGCAAGTACCTGCACAGCCGGGGTATCCGCTCCCGGCAGGGGCAGGACTTCTCCCTGCCGGGCCTGCGGGAGATCCTGCAGAACCCGGTGTACTGCATCGCGGACCGGGATGCCCTCGCCTATTTCACAGAGCGGGGCGCGGACGTGTGCTTCACGGAGCAGGACTGCGGCCATGGCCGGGGCCTGCTGGCCTACAACAAGCGGGACTACACCACAAGCCGCGCCCCCCGCAACGCCACGGAGAAATGGATCGTCGCCGTGGGAAAGCATGAGGGGCGCATCTGCGGAAGGGACTGGGCTACGGTCCAGCGGCTCCTGGAGGAAAACCGCCCCGCGTCCCCTCACGCCAACCCCCACAACAGCTACGCGCTGCTGTCCGGCCTCATCCGCTGCGGCAGGTGCGGCAAGCCCATGCTGGCCAAGTCCCGAAGCGGGAGGCCGGGACAGTACGACTATATCTGCCAGGGCAAATTGCAGCTGGGCGCGGAGGTGTGTAACTGTCCCAACCTCCCCGGCCCCCAGACGGACGCCCTCGTCTATGCCCACCTGTTCCCCTCCATGCAGCCGGACTGTGGACTGCTGCGGCTGCTGGAAAACGCCAAAAGGGATATCCTCGCGGAGTCCACGCACGGCAGCGCGGAGCAGCTCCGCAGGCGGCGGGAAGCCCACAGCCAGGAGCTGGACCGCCTGGTGCTGGCCCTGGGCTCCGCCGCCCCCGGCGGTCCCTTTGCCCAAAAGATCCAACAGCGGGTGCGGGAGCTGGAAACGGAGATGCGGCGGCTGGACGCCGCGTTGGCCGGGGCAGACGCCTCCATGGAGGCGCCTGCCCCTCTTCCACCTGACCTATCCGACCTCCACGCCGCCCTCACTGTCACCGAAAAACGGGCGCTTCTCCGTGTGCTGGTCCAGGCCTGCCGCTGGGACGGAGACCAACTCCATCTGTTTGTTTATCGCAGATAGGGTCCCAATGCCTTTCGTCCATATCCGAAAAAGGGGCAGGCCGCGCCTGCCCCAAAGTTTCCCTGACTGTGGCGGCGGGAACCGCCCGTTGCAGGGGACAAAGGCGTTGGTCAGGATGGCGATGAGCCGCTCCCGGGGACTCTGGATGATCCGGCAGCCCATGACGCCGCAGGCGTTGCAGCCCAGCCCCATACACATTGTCAGCGACTGCCGCCCGTGGGCTCCGGCCCTCTGAAAGAAGTGGTCCAGGTTGAAGGCCACCCGGGGCAGATATCCCGCGTCCTCCAGCAGGGTGAACAGCGGGAAGAAGATAGCCATGGGCGGCAGCATCACCGACACCACCCAGGCGGTGGTCCGGTACATCCCGTCCACCAGCGCCCCCTCCAGCCACCAGGGCGCGCCCCAGCCCCGCAGCAGCCCCCGCAGCGGCTCCTGCCAGCCCATGAGCAGCCCGCTCAGCAGCTCCGACGGCACGTTGGCCCCGGCCATGGTCAGCCACAGGATCAGCGCCAGCAGCGCCAGCATCACCGGGATGCCGGTGGCCTTGGAGGTGAGGACGCGGTCCAGCGCCCGGTCCCGGTGGTCCGCCGCCGCCCGGTCCATGGTCACGGCCTTGGCGGTGATGGCGGCGGCCCGGGCCAGGGCTGCCGCCGCCTGGCACTGGTCCCGGTCCCGGCACCCGGCGCAGGAGAAGCGCTCCGGCCTGCTCCCCGGATGTAGGGCCGCGTCCTCCAGGGCCTGCCGCAGACCGTCCAGCCCCATGCCGCCTCTGGCGGCGGCCCCCACCACCGGGCAGCCCAGCTCCCGCTCCAGCGCCGCCAGGTCCACGGTGATGTGCTTTTTCTCCGCCTCATCCAGCAGGTTCACGCACACCACCACCGGCCAGGCCACCTCCGCGATCTGGACCGCCAGGGCCAGGTTCCGCTCCAGGCAGGTGGCGTCGGCCACCACCAGCGTCACGTCCGCCTCGCCGGAGAAGAGGTAGTCTCTGGTGACCTCCTCCTCGGCGCTGCCGGGGTGGAGGGAGTAGGCCCCCGGCAGGTCCACCAGGGTATACTCCCGGCCGTGGTATGTAAACGCGCCTCTGGCCGTGGCCACAGTCTTGCCGGGCCAGTTGCCGGTGTGCTGGCGCAGGTGGGTGAGGGCGTTGAAGATGGTGGACTTCCCCACGTTGGGGTTGCCCACCAGTGCGATCACAGTGGGTGCAGGCATAGGGTTCCCTCCTTGTGGTACCTGGCGCGGGCGGCCCGCCGCCGGTAAGACAGTATATGGTCCACCGCCGCCGCGGGTGTCCCGGCGTGACATTGGTGATTGCAAATCCGCTCCGAATCAGCTATACTATGAGTAAACGAGAAAGAGGGTGAGGGACCCATGATCTGCCATGTGTTAGCCATAGGCGACGTGGTCGGCGAGGCGGGCATCCGCCACCTGGCCCGCCATTTGAAGCCACTGAAGCGGCTGAAGGACATCCATTTCACCGTGGTCAACGGGGAGAACGCCGCCGGCTCCGGCATCAAGCCGGACCAGGTGGAGGCGCTGTACACCGCCGGGGCGGATGTCATTACCCTGGGCAACCACACCTTCGGCAAGCCCCAGATCGCCAGGCGGCTGGAGGACGACCCCTATCTCCTGCGGCCCGCCAACTTCACGGGCCGGGCCCCCGGCCGGGGCTGGGGCGTCTACGACTGCGGGCCGGTGCAGATCGGGGTGATGAGCCTGATCGGCCGGTGCGGCCTGGACTTCCACGCGGACAACCCCTTCACCACGGCGGACAAGCTGTTGAAGGGGGACCGCCCCGCGCTGGCGGTGGTGGACTTCCACGCCGAGGCCACCAGCGAGAAGCTGGCCATGGGGTACTATCTGGACGGCCGGGTGTCGGCGGTGTGGGGCACCCACACCCACGTGCCTACGGCAGACGAGGAGATATTCCCTAAAGGGACAGGCTACCAGACGGACTTGGGCATGACAGGGCCTATCATCTCTGTTCTGGGCATCCGCCCGGAGCAGAGCATAGAGACTTTTTTGGGCGGCCTGCCAGGGCGGTATCAGGTGGCAGAAGGGCCCTGCAAGATGCAGGGGACTATCTTTTCTTTGGACTCCCAGAGTGGGAAGTGTGTGGGGGTTGAACGGATCGACATTCGGTAGATGGGGGCTCCGCCCCCACCAGGTCTGATGTGCACCCCCGATGGGTGCACCCCCGATGGGTGCACCCCTGGGTTACTTTTCCCTTGCAGGAAAAGTAACCAAAAGTGCACTCAAGAAAACCAGGAATGGTTGGCTTGATAGTAATAAGGAACAAATCGAACTAATCAACTGTCGGCTGACGGTTTCAGGTGCAAAGAATTCCTATCTGACTCTCCTCTAAGGAGTAGATCAGATGGGAATTTTTATTTTTCTACGGTCCCTTATTCCCCAAAATGTCTTTCTATATGGGATTACTCCAGCAAATATATCATAGCGGAGGACCCTCATATAGGCAAGGTTGTTTCCCGTACCTGGTGGTATCTTACCGCCCATGCAGTTGTTGAAACGGGAGTACGTAGCGCTGACGGCAGAGAACAAGGAACGCTATTCCAGGCTGAAGCCGGATGCGGTCGGAAATGATGGAACTGCTCACGGCAAAAACAACGTGAAGCAGATGCTTACTAATACGCCGTACGCACGACCCTTTTGGTGAGTTTTTTCTTGTGCCAGGAAAAGTCACCAAAAGGGAATTTAGGAGAACATGGAACGAGTGGCTTGATTAAAAAGATACTGTATCATTCGAGTTAAGATAGTCTGCTGTGGTCAGGGCATTTACATAGTGCTCCTTTTTTTCCATAATCAGCTTTACCTCATTCGTCGCATCATCTTTTGTTTTAAAACCTGCACATGAAATGTACATAGGCTTACTATCATCGCTGCCATAAAGCAATTTTACACTACCTGTTTCATTGAAAATGATATCTTTTACTACCACATTGGAGATTAAGTTTGCCGTATAAACAGATATTAATTCGCCAAAAATCGAATATTCGAGTTCTCTTACAAACGTCATCTCTAAATTTGAGCCGATTTCAGGCATATCGTTGGTGCTGTCCAGGATGATATCCGGGGACTCTGGCACAATTATTTTCCAATTTGGACGAATAATTCTTTTTAGGACTAGCATTACATAAAGCTCGTCTACTTCTTGTATATTTCCATCAATATCACCAATTTTTCTTGGATCAAATGTTAAACAGAGTTCATGCCCTATTGCGCTTAACCGCTCAAAGAAAGCATAAGTGACTTCAAAAGATTTCCGCATCTTGAGCAACGCATCAAAGTCTGAATTAACCTGGTCCACTTCGTCTGGTCTAAAAAAGAAATCCATTACGCCTAATGCAATACACAAACTCTCAACAATTTCCTCGATATTCTTTGCGTATTGATACTGCATCCGATATGAAAAAGTTATAACGGTGCTGTCACAGATGTGGGAGATTTTCTGGTAAATAATTGCGTCATCTTCAGTTTCTAAAACAGTCGCTCCTCCTTTTTTATACTTCTTGAATTTTACCGTTCGTTGCCCTTTTAGGGTATTAATTTGAATAGGAATCCATGGCGGACCAATCGTGACACTACCGACTTCTGTTCTTGCTTGGAGCGGATATACTACACTTCCGCGTGTATAATCCGTGCTAAATGCTGACACGTCCTTTATTTCTACTGCCTTTCCTTCATCATGTACAGCATCTAATGCTTTTAAAAAGTTTGCATAGCTCTCGTTATCCCGAAAGTACAATTTTCCACCCAACTCATAGTTGTCATTTGAAAAAACATCTCTAAGCCAGTTCGCCATTTTACCAATCCCTTCCTATTTCATCTAGCACAAGTATCTTGCTAATCAAAATATGTTTCGCGCGCTGAATTTGCTCTGGCCCGTCTGAATTTTTAAACTTATTGCTTGGAATATTCAAAATCGTTTCTATTATGTCAAGTCTTGCGGTAGAATCCGGAACCAAAATATAACGGATCTCATTGTAGTCATATTTGAGCCAGATCGACTCATATTTTTCATCACTCAATGCCTTATTGATTGAATTAAGATTAGCAAGAATCCTTGGATTTGCAATAATGGTTTCGCTGCCCAATGCGTGAACAGCTTTGGGATCAGGAACATAGCGCCATTCTCTTTCATCATGGAAGTTTTTGTATAGTTCAACTGAGAGCGTTCTTCCGGTTGAAAACTCGAATGACCTGCTCATAGTACCACGCAAAGGCTTCATAAAAGCAAGACGATTAAAAACACACTCTGCATAATCGTCTGAAAGATTTTCGACGTTTATCAGGTTTGAAAAAACTTTAGAAAAATTTTCGCTGACAAAGGAATTGTCTGTAATGTAATGTATGGGAAGCAGATTATGGTCCTCCCCCCATTTTTTTGAGAGTGCAATAGCATACTTTCCATAATAGTCAGGATGAGTGTTCTTTCCCGCAAATTCCTGTTTCTCTTTGTCATCCAGCGAATTATCATCGACTAATTGCGGTTTAAATGTACCCATTAATTTATGGAAAGGAATATCGCAAAAACATTTTTGCAATACCGCTATCTTCCGAAATGTCGAATTCTCTACTTGGAGATTTAGGTATCCCACATCCTCTTCGCAATATCGCGGCTTTAATGCACGGTCTTTCAGAATTGACTTTAAATAATCAGGCCTGTTAACGAAATGAAACAGTGCGTTTGCACTTTGGACATAATCGTTATAAGGCGCTACAGTAGTATTTCTCATTGCGTATTCTCCGTCTAAAGTAAGTTACTTTTTATCGGCCTCGCTCTGCAATGTTTGGTACATCTTCATCAGCTCCGCTACGCACTTGCTCTCCGTCATGTCCTTCACCGAGAACCCATACGCCTGCATCACAGCCCGGTCGTTGTTCTGATGGGCTTTCCGCAGCTCCGGCGGCATTAATACATCGTCATACAGGTTTGCTAACGTGCTATTCGGATATAATTCTCTTGCTTGTAGTATCCTTTGTGCGGTTCCTTCTATTTTGCGCTTTTGTTCTGGCGTAGGATTACACCAGGGAAAAGTGTTATAAACAATATCTTTGGCATACCGATAATCACTTTTCAAACGTCCTGCAACCAGGCGCATCCACGCGTTATGTACATTGGACATGAGTACACCAAACTCATACAGTCCCGCATCTGGTATAAGAAATACAAGGTCACTTGCTATTGTGTTCTTATCCATAAATCCCAGAGGAATATATCTTCTTTTTCCTGATGAGGTTTTTGGAACAACAATATAATCGCTGTCAGGCTGAGCAATCTGACAAAATAAGGTGGGAGTATCTGCAAACTTCCTTGTTCCGGCAGCCTTTGATGCCGCACGGGTTTCGCGTACAAATTCCACCCGCTTTTTTACCGTAGGACACTTATTGATTTCCGTGGGGTCGGCATTCACGAGCCACAAGCAATAGCGCTCTTTCCTGTTCAAAAATTCAACTGCTCCAATATAGGGGCGTATCCATTTTTCACTTAACGGTTCTGACTTAATAAGTTCACGTCTTTCCTCCGGACTAAGCACAAACCCGCCGCCATCTCGCGGCATACTTCCAAATCGCATCTTTGGCACGTCGCATATTGGTGTGCTTCTGGATTCGACAAAGATTACCGGAGTATCTGTGAGATAAGGGCTAATTTGTTCGCACAGCTTATAACTGGTTTCACTTCTGAATAGCTTCTTTGTATTGCCAACTGCACCTGTGCTTGAAAAACCGACAATCACACAATGTACCTTTGCCCGGTTTTGCGCCTCGTTGTTCCAAACAAATGTTGTGTAGGCAAAGTCAATATGAACATTGTACTTTTCAATCAGGTGTTTCCAGAATGTAATTACTTGGCTGCCCTGACAAATACTATTTGTTGAGACAAAAGCACTTTTTATGAGTGTGCCTTTTGTAAATTCAACGGCTTTCTTATACCACCCTGTCACGTAATCAAATTCGCCTGCACCGGTTACACCATTAAATATCTCACGAATTTCTTGCTTCTGTTTCTCGGACATATACATCCCGCCCACAAACGGCGGGTTGCCCATGATGTAGTCCAGTTCCTGCTTCGGCACCACGCTTTCCCAGTCTATCCGCAGGGCGTTGCCCTCCGTGATGTTAGCGTAGGACTTCAGCGGCAGGAAGTCCAGAGACATATGGACGATGTCCTCGGTTTCCTTCATCATCTGGCTTTCCGCAATCCACAGGGCCGTCTTGGCCACGGTCACGGCAAAGTCGTTGATTTCGATGCCGTAAAACTGGCTGATGGACACCTGAATCAGCCCGTTCATATCCATAACGATCTGCCCGTCGTACAGCAGCGATAAGATCTCATTCTCCAGCCGCCGCAGGCATATGTAACTTTCGGTCAGGAAATTGCCCGAGCCGCAAGCGGGATCTAAAATTTTGATTTGTGAAATTTCACAAATCAAGTTGCCCAAAAGGGCAACTTGATTCTTTCTGACCGGAATCTGTTTGATCTGCTCCAGCTTTTCCCGCAGACCGTCCAGGAACAGCGGGTCGATGACCTTATGGATATTTTCGATGCTGGTGTAGTGCATCCCGCCGGAGCGGCGGGTCTCCGGGTTCAGGGTGCTCTCGAACACCGCGCCGAAGATGGTGGGGCTGATCTCGCTCCAGTTGAAATCCTCGCTGGCCCG
>CANQCS010000090.1 GCA_947589745.1 uncultured Oscillospiraceae bacterium | reverse complement strand
GCTGCTCTGCCACGCCTACGACACCCTGGAGGACACGCCGGGGCACCGCCTGTCCGGCTGCTCCCATATCTACGGGCAGGGGATGTGGGCGCCGTCCCTGCGATATCACGAGGGGCGCTTTTACCTCTCCTTCTCGGCCAATGACACCCACACCACCTATCTGCTGACGGCCACGGACCCCGCCGGTCCCTGGGAGAAGCGGACGATACGGGGATTTTACCACGACGGCTCCCTTCTCTTTGATGATGATGGCAGGATCTATATAGCCTATGGGCACAGACAGCTCTATCTGACAGAACTGGCCCCAGATCTGTCAGGCCCTATGAAGGGCGGTCTGCACCGGCTGCTGATCTCGGACGCCGGGGATGCGGACCTGGGATATGAGGGGACGCATCTCTATAAAAAGGATGGCCTGTACTACCTCTTTACCTGCCATATGGCCGCGGGGGCGCGGAAGACAGAGGACTGTTTCATCAGTTCCTCGCTGACCGGGGACTTTTCCGGAAGATGTATCATCGACGACGACATGGGCTATCGCGATCTGGGCGTTGCCCAAGGCGGTATGGTGGACACCCCGGACGGCCATTGGTACCTGTTCATGTTCCAGGACCGGGGCGCGGTGGGCCGCTCCCCAGTCCTGTTGCCCATGGTATTCGACGGTGAGGGATTCCCCACGCTGCCGGATGGCAGGGTGCCGTTGAAAGTCTCCGCCGGGAGCACCCACCCGGCGCACTCCTATGCGCCGCTCAACGGGGACGACGATTTTCTGTACGCGCCGGACGAGTGCGGAAAAATCCAGCTCAAGCCCTTTTGGCAGTTCAACCACGATCCGGCGGCGGGGTTGTGGAGCGTCACAGATCGCCCGGGGGCCTACCGGATCTACTCCGGGAAGGTCTGTCACAGTCTGGCGCTGGCCCAGAATACGCTGACCCAGCGGGCCTGCGCCCCGGAGAGCACCGCATGGGTCACTGTTGACGGCAGCGGTCTGGGCAATGGCGACTATGCAGGGATCTGCGCACTGATCGGCTGTTATGGGGCCGTTGCCATCACCAGAGAGGCCGGCAAATATTACCTTGTGATGCTGAGCCGTCCGGCGGATAACGTCTCCGTAGGCGCCGATCCCAACTATCTGGAGCCCGCGGTGGAATACGGCAGGATTCCGATGCCCTCCCCGCTTGTCACGCTGAAGGTCCATGCGGTATTTTCAGATGTGTGTGACACCGCCCTTTTTTCATACCGGGATCACGGCGACTGGAGATCCATCGGCATACCGCAGCCGCTGTACTTCAAGCTGGACCATTTTACCGGTTGTCGTTTTGGGTTGTTCCTGTTCTCCACGCGAGCGGCCGGAGGATACGCGGATTTTATGCGATTCCGATATTGGAACTAGAGCGGCAACGTTTGCAGAGGGACTCAATAAGCAGATCATACGGGATCATCTCAGATTTGACATTAAAGTCTGTTTGATCATGAATGGATACCCATAGGCTGTGGAATCTCCATAGCATAAAATTCGACGGGTCATTGTCCACCCCCCCTACAACCGCTTTATCCGCATTTTCAATTTATCAGTGTATGTTTCCTTGAAGACAGTGGTTGTCCGCAGAGACATCAAGCTCCAACACGCAGAGCCCCCTCCGGCCAAATGGGCAGAGGGGGCCCGAAGCCTGTTAATAGTAAGATGGTAAAAGGGCAGACAGTGACAGGTGGTCGATCAGCGGATACCGTAGCTGCGCATCAGCCGGTCGCGCTCCGCAGTGTCCAGCACCGCTTTGTGGAAATCCAGAATGCGGCCGTCTTCGCTCAGATGCAGGGCCAACTCGACCAGCGGGTCCTCCAGATGCTCGGCCTTCATAATCCGTTCAGGCAAGTACAGAGGGTGCTCCTGCATGATCTAGCCACTCTCCTCATTGGTGATGGCAGCGGGCAAGTGCTGCATCGACAGCTCTGAAGGGAGAAGGTCCTTCATGGTGACGAGACGACGCCGCAGGTACTGAAGGAACCCAGGAGAACCGCAACCAGCAAGGGAGCATTTTCATTGGACCCCAATAGGGCCCGCTGTTATAAATTTGCGGAACTGAGTACACCACTCCTCTGAGAAAACTCCATGATCAGGCGGGCGTTGTTGCGTATGATCTCCTTGAACCGCTCCATCTGCTCGTTGGTATAGCCGTGGATATCGGTCCACCGGTGTTCCGGCAGATAACAGGTGGCGTCGTGGAAAACGTCCTTTTCATCCGGAGTCTCAATATACACCATCACGCTGCCGTCCGGCCGCATCGCGGAGTGGACGATCTCTGTATCATCGTCCAGGGTCAGGAAGGGGTACATCATCAGGAAAACCTCCTGCTGTTGGATTTTAATTGCCGTCTGTGGGGCTCTCAGGGGCCTCAGGCGGCTTTTTGTGGGGGTGGTACTGTGGTCCTCTGGCGGGGGTGGTGGGGATTGTGGGGCGTCCTGGGTCCACCAGTCCACCTCAATAGTTTCATCCGATTCCAGCTGTGGATCATTGCGCTTAAATTCTGGATTGCCCGCGATAATCTTGACTGCATCAGGAGTTTTCTGTATCGCTTCACGGTTTCCTATTGCAGCTCTCGCACTCCTCAAATTAGATTTGTTCCCTGTGGTAGTTGCTCCAAACCAATCACCGTCCGGCCTCCGGCCCCATTTCATTGACCGCCCTCGAAATGGAAGATCGATCCAAAATTGCAGACCCAGTCGTATTTTAGGGCCTCTTATCCCCTGTATATGATGGCCTCTCAGCGTTCCGCCTTCTTTTTCTCTCTGCCATCTTCATCTTGTACAGCTCCTCGGTGGCGAAGCTGAGCTTAGTCACCACGTTCTGCTTCACCGGGTAGCAGTAGAGGCTGTCATTGCTGGTGGAGATGTCGATGCAGTCCTCCGGGCGGAGGTAGCAGTAGTCGTATTCGATGTGGACCCCGTACATCCCCAGGGGCGGGCGGTGGATGTGGTAGAGCTTGCCGTTGTAGGTCCCCTCCACCACGAAGCCCTGTTCCATGTCGTGGGTCAGCTTCGCCTTGCCCAAATGCTGGAACCGCCAAGCGTGAGGCAGGGACCACACGTCCACCTCGTCCTCGAAGTGATAGGTCCCCGCCTCCAGCTGCTGCCGGACCTGGCTCCGCTCCCACTCGAACCAGTCCGGGATGTGGGAGAACTCCGTCTCGCCCTCCTTTGCGTGTAGGCGGCCCAGCTCGTCCATCTCCCATTCCCGGCCGCAGGCGGCGCAGCGAAGGATAGTCCCTTTGCCCTCCATCCGGCTCTCCATCAGGCAGTGGGGGCACTGGTAGAGTACCTTGTGGAAGCCTTCAGCCCGGAAGGGCTCGGTGATGTGGAGGCCTTGCTCCTCCTGCCAGCGGTACTCGTCGTACTCCATGACTTTCCGGATAATTTCGCCGATCTCCTGCGCTGACTTCTCTCTGACCTCCTGGGCGGTGAGGACCTGAGTCATGGTGGAGTAGAGGGGGACCTTCCGGGGCTTGCGGTAGTTCCAGAAGGGGGAGTGGAGGTAGTTGCCGTGGTGGAGCAGCACCACCACGGGGACCTCCTGAGCCTTTACCAGCTTGCCCAGGGAGTCGGGCAGGATAGCGGTGGTGCCCACAGGAGAGTACCGGGCCTCCGGGTACATACAGAGGATGTCGCCGTATTCCCGCAGCACCTTCTTGACGGACCGCAGCAGGGTCATGTCGGTGGTGAACTTCCGCTTGCAGAGACAGCCCAGCCACTCCATGAGGATGGGACGGCGGTAGTAGCCGTCGATGGTGGCGATGTTGTTCACCGAATGGGGCCAGGTGGCGATGGAATTGAGCTCGAAGTCCACGAAATACATGTGGTTGCTGAGGAGGATGTAGGGAGGCGTGATGCCCTCCATGTTGATTTTTTCGATTCTGTACTCCTGCCCCGTAAGGGCGATGCTGCACAGCGCCCGGAGCACGGCGGTGAAGAACTTCCGCTGCTTCAACGGCGGTTTGGTGGTGTCGTAGCGCCTGAGCCTGCCGTAATCGACGTCGATCGTTTCCATCTCGTTCTCCCTCCCGGCGGACGCACAAAGCCGCCGTATGCGATACATCTAGCATACGGCGGCGACAGAGCGCAAGGTAAAATGGATAAAATCGTCAATTCCTTGGCGTTTTGTGGGAATTTGGTACAACGCAAGGCATGATGGCTGCTTTATCAAATATCTGCGGGAAAACAAATGGAGGCGGTTTTTCTGGCCTGTGTCAGAGTATCCATCACGGACAGGCTCCGCTCCAACATCTGCCGACATGATACGAGATCCTTTTCGGAGATCATTCTCAGAAAGGCCATGAACTCCGGCACCAATCGGTCCGAAGGTGCGTCATCATAGTGTTCCTCTTCTCCGATATTCAGATGTAGCGTGATCTTCCCGCATGTATTTGCAGGGGTGTCCTGGATCAGATATCCTTTTGTCCCCTGTATCATGCAGTAAGATGGTGAAGAACTGTTTTTCGCAGCCATACAAATTTGCCTAAAAAGAAGTATACACAGTTCGGCGGTCGTTTCCACTCGTAGGAAAAGACATACTCCTTCATCCCCGGAAACCACAGGGGAGGCGCGGGCAGTCCTTTCTCTGCCCTTCAGTTGTCCGTCCGCGATAGGTCCCGATAGCGGAAGACAGAAAAGTCGGCATACCCATCGGTATCCTTCCCGCTGCCGGAGGCAAACATCCCCACTGTACAGCCCACAAAGCCGCCGGCGCGTTCTGTGCTCAACGGCCGCAGATCGATATCCGCCGCCAGAAGCCGCGGTTTTCTGTGCCCCTCCCGGCACCAAACATCCGCACGAAGTCCCCGCACAGTCAGTTTCAGCCATACATCCGCCGGGTTTATGTCCTCCAGCCGGCCCAGGACCGTATCTGTTCCGTCCACTGCCTGTATCACGCGGATGCCGATTTGGCCGTTTTCCCGATAACACTCCGCCCGCACATGATTCTCATTGCTTTGAACCAGCGCCATGCCCGCACAGCCATTTTCTGCGGAAAAGCAAGTGGAGAATGCTGTCTCCGCCTCAAAATAGTGGTGCTGCTGGCGGATGGCGAGATAGGCCGGCTCCCCACGGTCCAGCAGGGAATCCGCTCGCATGAACAGCCGGACAACCCCGGGCTTGGCCGAAAGGGACAGCACCCGTTCCCTGTGATTGCGGAGGGTCATAAATTCCGGCGGCAAACTGTCCCCGGCAAACGTATAGGTCCATGACCGGCCGGGAATCTCTGCCGGGCCGATGTGCCCCGGGATCTCCACCTGATCCTCCAGCCGCCCCGCCCCGGCGTTCACCACCGGCCAGCCGTCCTCCCATGTCACTCTGGCCAGAAATGTCTCCCTCCCCAACAAGGTATATCCCTCCCGAGGCCGGCAGGCCAGTACGACCATATACCAGTTTCCGGCGCCGTCCTCCACCAGGTCGCCATGTCCCACACTGGTCACCGGATATGTTTGTCCCAGATGCCGGTGGGTCAGGATGGGATTGGTAGGGCAGTATTCATAGGGGCCCAGAAGGTTCCGGCTTCTGGCCACCATCACGCTGTGGTGGAAGGCCGTGCCCCCCTCTGCGTGAAGGATATAGTAGTATCCGTCCTTTTGATACAGGTGCGGCCCCTCCGGCCAGACAGCGTTCTTCTGGAACCCATCCAGCACCGCCGCGGCCTCCCCCTCCAGGTGCATGGTATCCGGATCGAATCTCTGTACCCAGATCTCGCAGTCGCCGTTGTATTTCGGACAGCTCTTGTATCGCTGGCCAATGTACCAGCAGGTCCCGTCCTCATCAAAAAACAGGCTGGGGTCGATGCCCTGGGCTGCCTCGCCCAAATAGTACGGCTCCGACCAAGGCCCCGCCGGATCTTCTGCCGTCACGACGAAGTTCCCCATCGAAGGCACATTGGTAGTGATCAGATAGAATCTGCCGTTATGATACCGGATCGTCGGGGCAAAGATCCCCTCGGAATGGGCCAGTCCGGTCAGTGGGATCTGGGAATCCCGGTCCAGGATATTGCCAATCTGCTTCCAATCCGCCAAATCCCGGCTCTCAAAGATCGGTACGCCGGGGAAATAGGTAAAGGTTGAACAGACCAGGTAGAAGCGGTCCCCTGCCCGGCAGACAGATGGATCGGGATAAAAGCCGGTCAGAATAGGGTTTTTGACCATATGACCTCCTCGGGCGTGCGGCCAGCCGATCCGCAGCTTCTCCCGTCCGGCTGACGGCGCCCCACATAAAATTTGAATTTTCCGCCGTCCGCTCCATGGACGGTCATGACGCCGCTCCCCGGAACA
The DNA here is from genome assembly GCA_947589745.1 of uncultured Oscillospiraceae bacterium. Lineage (GTDB taxonomy): Bacteria > Bacillota > Clostridia > Oscillospirales > Oscillospiraceae > Pelethomonas. The sequence goes on along the minus strand of CANQCS010000090.1, from coordinate 6,005 downwards.
GCTTCTCCCACAGCCTTTCACACCCGTCCAGGTATTTGCAGGTGTTCTCCGTCCAGAACCCCCGGCGGGCGATCAACAGGCCGGACAGGAATTCCCCGCTGTCCGCAGATATTCCGGCCAGGGCCGGACAGTCCCCCCATGGCCGGCACATCTCCGACAGGTCTGCGGCCTCGCCCTCCAGCAAGCTCCCATCGGGATAGGCCAGGATCCCATACCGCTGCTGAAACGCCTCCGGGTCCTCCAGCAGGAAGAAGAAGCTGTCGCAGAGCTCCAGGTCCGCCATCAGCCCTGCCTCGGATATCTGAGCCTGACTGGCGGCCTCCGCGTCGGCCATGCCGTTCTCCCACTCCGGGCTGAAGGAATACGCCGGATACTGGTTGAGCCGCACCGCCACCTGCCCGTCGCCGTTCAGGTCCTCGCCCAGCCCGGCCAGGGCAGCCTCCAGGCCGGAGACGGTGTCATCCGGCAGCAGCGTCCCGCCCACGTAGGCGAACTGGTAGTCCGGCTCCACCCGGCCGATGCCCAGCATATCCCACGCGATCATCACCGCGCCGATCGCCAGGACGATCCCGGCGGCCACGTGCCATTTGTGGTAGTCCCACCAGTTTTTCCGCTTTTCCTCTGGGGTCAGCTCCCGGTGTTCCTCCGGCTTCTCATCCCGGTATTTCCATCTGTAGTATTCACCGGCCATGGCGTCCACCCCTTGCCGTCAGTAGATGCGATAGTTCCCGCTCAGCGCCAGCAGGGCGAAGAAGTACAGGCAGTTGTCGTAATACCGCCTGTCCCCTGTCCGCAGCGGCGTGTCCCAGAATTCCCGGACGCACCGCAACGCGTTCCCGGACAGAGGCATCCCCGACGCTAAGCTGGCCTGGGCGTTGACGGCGATGATGGCCACGGGATGCAGCGCGTTTTCTGCCAGGATGTCCCCCTCCACGCTGTACACCGCCCGCGGGTGCTCATAGACCGTTTCGCAGAAAAACCTTTGCAGCTTCTCCGCAATCTCTGTCTGCCAGGTCTCCCCCCGTTCCCTGCCGAACCAGGCGTAGTCCATGGCGATATTGGCGATGGTACGGTAGGCGTCACTGTAGTACCAGTCGTGCCGACCAAAGATCTCCTGCATTCCCGTGTACGGCTCCCCCGCATAGGTGCTGTACTCCGGGGAGAGGCCGGTCCGGGGGTGGCAGGCCCTCTGCAGGAAGGCCCGGCTGGCCCCCGCCGCCTCCCGCCAGAAGCTTCGGTCCTCCTCGTCCGCCCACTCCCCGAACAGCTCATAGAAGTGGGGCAGATGGTAGGAGGGGTCCGTGAAGTCCAGGTCCGGGACGAACCGGATCAAATGGTTGTCCCGGTCCCACATATTGCGGCCCACCGGTCCGTCCTCTTTGTGGAGACAGGTCCGGAGGATGGCCCTGGCCTGATGGGAGTAGTCGAAGATCCCCTCCCCGTCGCCCCAGCGGTGGGAGGCAAAGAGGAGTGCCATGGCGAAGTACTCCTCCCCGTCCGGGGCGGGACCGTTGGAATTGGGAACGCCGTCGGGACTCACCGACCAGGCGAAATAGCCGCTGTTTTCGCCCTCCTCCATATACATATAGGTCATGACCCACTTCCAGAGGCGGTCGAACTCGGCTTTCCGGTCCATCTGCACGCACATCATCATGCCGTAGGACATGCCCTCAGTGCGCGCGTCCAGATTGCCCGTGTCCTCGATATAGGCCATGTCGGGCCCGGCCTCAAAATAGAATCTGTCCGGGCCGTAAAACATCTCTTGAAAGCACTCCTGGACGCGCTGTTCGATCTCCGGCTCCGCGATGCCCGCTTCCGCCAGAACGTTTCTGTATGCCGGTTTTTTCATAGGGGTTCCTCCTTCCGCCGGACTGGCTGGATCACATTATAAACGATAGTTTTGGCCGCCGCAATAGAAATTACGGCGGCCAATATGAGAAGAGAAGGGGAGAAGCAAACTCATACTTTTTCTTGAAAGAAAAAGTATCAAAAAGGACTTTAACATCGCTCCTAAAGCGTTGCAATACCTACATTTCCGGCACGGTAACGAAATATGGTTCTGATTGAAGAACAGTATTATTCCTTGACGCTCCCGATGGTCATGCCGGTGACGAAGTAGCGCTGGAGGAAGGGGTACAGGCAGATGATCGGGAGCATGGTGGCCACCGTGGCCGCCGCCCGGACGGTCACAGGGGTGACCGCCGCCGCGGCTGTGGTGGAGCCGGGGTTGGCGGAGCCGCCCTGCTGCATAACGGAGCTCAGGAGCTTCATCAGCTCGTACTGCAGAGTGGTGTACTGGGAGGCCATGCGGTTATAGAGCATGGCGTCGAACCAGGAGTTCCACTGGCCCACGGCCACGAACAGAGCCACCGTGGCGTACACGGGCTTGCACAGCGGGGAGATGATGCGGACGAAGATGGTGAAGTCCCCTGCGCCGTCGATCTGGGCGGACTCCTCCAGGCCGTCGGGCAGGCCCTCCATGTAGGTGCGCATGACCAGCATGTTGAACGCGCCGATCATGCCGGGGATGACGTAGACCCAGAAGGAGTTGGTGAGCCCCAGGTTCCGGTAGACGATCAGGGTGGGGATCATGCCGCCGCTGACGTACATGGTGATGACCCAGAACAGGGACAGCTGGGAGCGGAACAGGAACCGCTTGCGGCTGACGATGTAGGCCAGCAGGGAGTTGGTGACCAGGGCCAGGACCGTGCCGAGGACGGTGCGGGCCACGCTGATGTACGCGCCGGTGATGATGTTCTGCTGGTTGAAAACGGTCTTGTAGTTCTGGAGGGTGAACACCCGTGGGATCAGGTGGATACCGCCCCGGACAGCGTCGATGCCGTCGTTGAAGCTGAGGGCCACGGTGTTCAGCACCGGGTAGAGGGTGATGACCACGAAAAGTACCAGGAAAATGGTGTTGCAGACGGTGAAGACCTTGTCGGCGACGCTGGTCTTCATTTTGTGTTGTTTGCCGCTCATCGTCCGCACCCCCTCAGAACAGTCTCTCTTCGCCGGACCTCTTGGCGAACTGGTTGGCGGCGATGATCAGGATGATGGCCACCACGCTCTTGAAGATACCGGCGGCAGTACCCAGGGAGTAGTCGTTCTGCCCGACGCCCCAGGTCAGCGTGTAGATGTCGATGGTGTCGGCTACGCTCTTGACCAGGCCGTTGCCCAGCAGGTACTGGACCTCGAAGCCGGCGTTGAGCACGTTGCCGATGTTCATGATGAGCAGCACCATGATAGTGGGCTTAATGCCCGGCAGGGTGACGTTCTTGATCTTCGCCCAGCGGCCCGCGCCGTCCAGCGTGGCCGCCTCGTAGAGACTGGGGTCGATGGAGGTGATAGCCGCCAGGTACACGATGGCGTTCCAGCCGGTCTCCTTCCACACGTTGGCGAAGGCCACGATGGGCCAGAAGTAGCTCTTGTGGGCAAAGAAGTTGATGGGGCTCTGGATGATCCCCCAGTTGGTCAGCAGCTCGTTGATGATACCGGAGGAGGAGAGGGCGTCGTGGAGGATGCCCGTGACGATGATCCAGCTCAGGAAGTGGGGCAGGTAGGAGGAGAAATCCAACGAAATCACGGCGGTCCCCGCGCTTTTGGAGATGCTGGACATTGAAAACTGCGTCGTCACGGCGGATGCCATGAGCTGTCAGAAGGAGATCGCGAAAAAGCTCATCGACAAAAAGGCCGACTATGTGATCGGCCTGAAGGACAACCAGCCCAATCTGCGGCGGGATGCGGCCGAATACTTTGCGGACGCCTGGAGGGACCCGCGGAACTACCCGGCGATCCAGACGGTTGAAAAAGGCCATGGGCAGGTGGAGCAGCGAAAATACTATCTGGCCGCGGACCTGGCCTGGCTCAGCGAAAAGGAAGCGTGGAGCGGACTTACGGCCTTTGGGGCGGTGTGCGCAACCGTGCAGACCGGAGAACGTACAACAGGGGAAACACGTTATTATTACTCCGGCAATGAAATAATCGCCGGAGTAATATTGGCCATATTTTGCGGTTGCCGCGTAGCGGCGAGCAAAACGGCTTTTAAATCTATTATTAAATCGGCAATATTTAATTGCCGATTTAATAATCACATCTCTGGATGATATAGACCTCTTTGCCAGAGCAGTCCGGGCACATTGGGGAATTGAAAACTCTGTGCATTGGTGTCTGGATATGACGTTCCACGAGGACTATAACCGGACCAGAAAGGACCATTCCGCGGAAAACATGGCGGTGGTTCGGCATATAGCCCTGGATATTTTGAAGCAGTATCCGGAGAAAATCAGTCTTGCAAGAAAGCGCCGCCGCTGTTCCTATGATGACGCTTTCCAGGCTGGCGTCATGCTTTCTGTTCATGCGTAAGCCGTGTCGATGACAAGAGCCAGTGTTGCAAATCATGCTGCGCTGTGATATGATAAAGGCAGCGTGAAAAGCGGAGGATCGCAATGTCCGTCTATGATAAATTTGCAAGCGCTAACATTTTGTGCCGGCATGTGCCGCCTATTCATAGATCACGATATTTAATGGATGCTGTTGTATGATGAAACAAGAACGAAATCAGTTCATAATGGGGTTATTCTATCAGGAATATCGAAAACTGCTTCGCGTTGCGCTTCGATTAACTGAGGATAAAGAAACCTCACTGGACTTGGTACAGGACACATTTGTGTTGGCCACGCTTCACTATGACATATTAAAAGATCATCCCAACCCGGAAGCATGGATGATGCTGACTCTGTACAATCTGGTGCGAAACGAATTACGCAAACAGCGGCGCCATCCATCTCTTCCCTTAGATGCTGCGGCGAATGTTGCAACGGAAACAGACGCAGCTCGATCACTTGAGGAACTGCTTCCATCCAGGTTATCTGATGATGACCGAAACATACTAAAATGGCGATTTGAACAACAAATGGATTACCAAGAGATGTCTGTCCATTTGGGAATTTCAGAGGCAGCTTGTCGTAGTAGAGTATCCCGCGCCGTGGCACGTTGTAAGGAACTTTTGCGCTAAGTCCTAATTCAATTTTTTTAAATTTTTATAGTGGGTGTGCAACAAAACGATGTGTTAAGAACATATTTGGATAGAGGGTGTATCGTGTCAGGCCATTCTTCTCCCTCTCTCCGATTCTAACAGCTTCAGCTTTGAGGCGATAAAAGCCACTGCTGGCTGCCGTGCCCCACGTAATCTTTACAGGAGGTGTATATGCCGGTGGATATCTCGCGCAGGGATCATCACTTATCAAATGATGATGATTATCATAAATTGGCCGGGCAGCTCGACGGAATGTCTGCATCGGAGTTGACTGCTCTGCTTGAACAGGCCCTGGACGGCATGAGCGAGGAAACGTATGATGCCGAACTGATTGACGCCTATCTGGATGCTTTGGATCGGAAAGCGCCGATCCCCGAGATCTCAGATTCAGATATAGACTCGGCCTATGCCAATTTCGAGCAACTACTCCGCGGCTTCTCCCCTGAAAGCACCATATCCGCTCCTCATGCGGCTCCGCGCAAAGCCAGACCTGCTCTGCGTATCAGATTTGTTGCCATCGCAGCTGCGATCTGTTTGCTGGCTTCGCTTTGTGTTGCCCAGGCCGCAGGGTTGAATGTTTTCGGAGCCTTTGCCCGTTGGACTTCCGATATTTTCAGCTTTGGTGAGATCCATTTGGATGACACAAAAGACTACGACACCACATCGTTTGATCCGAAGGAATACAGCACTCTTCAGGATGCGCTGGACGCATTGGGCGTGACAGAGATCTCAGAACCCACATGGATCCCGGAAGGGTATCAATTGGATGGGATCGACGGGGTCTTTTCAAAAGAAGATGATTTCTTGTACCTCGCGGCAGAATATACTGATGGACCCCATTTATTGCAAATTATCATCAAAAGCTATGTGGATGAGCCTGATATACAATTTCAAAATATGGTTATCCCTTTGAATCAGCGGGAAGAGAAAAAGCGATAGCGACAACGAGGCGCTCGGGGAGAGCGTCGGG
>CANQCS010000089.1 GCA_947589745.1 uncultured Oscillospiraceae bacterium | reverse complement strand
CAGACTTTTCAGATCTGGAGGAGGTGGGGCGGAGGCATTACATGACGGTCAACGGCGGTAGTGCGTCTATGGCGGAGCTGAAGGCCCTGGACGAGTCCGGGAAATCACTGTTACTCGCACTTTTGCTCATTGAAAACGGAGCGGGAGTGGTCACTCCCTATGGGGTGCTCTATGAGAACGGGATGAAGCTGGAGCCGGTCTATAACGGGCACAACTTTCCCGGATACCTGTATGACCGTCCGCTCCTGGTGCTGGAGCTCACATCCAGAAATGCGCCGGAGCAGGGAAAACCGGCGGTGCTGTATCTCCCCTCGCCGGACAGTGTCGTTGAACGGACCCTACTCCGGGCGGGATCCCGGGACAGGCGGGACTTTCAGATAGAGGATGACACCAATTGGCTGCCGGATGCAGTTTCAGATGCGCTGGATATTGGCCGCGAGGGCATAGAGGACCTGAACGGGATGTGCCGCGCCATTGCCGCCCTGCCGGATGACGAGATGGAAAAGCTGTCTGCGGCGGTGCAGCTCGCCCGTCCTGAATGGGCCTGCGAGATCACCGAGATCGCAAAGAACCTGGACCAGTTTGAGTTTGCCCCCGGTGTGAAGACACCGGAAGAGTACGGCAGATATATGATCCGTGAGTCCGGGCGCTTCGAGTACGATGAACACCTGGAAGGGTTCTATGACTACGAGAAATATGGACGGCAGCGTATGGAAAGCGAGAACGGCCGATCCACGGAGCAGGGCTATATCGCCTATAAGGGCGCGGCGCCGCTGGAGGAACTGCTCCAAGGTGACCCTGTGGAGCGGATGGACCGTGAGATGGGAGGGATGACATGAGTACGATCACAGTACGCATCGGCCGCAGTGGACAGGATGCGGAGGTGGTGCTCACCCTCCCTGCGGAGCGGAAGGAGAGCGAAGCGATCCTCTCTGCCCTGGATGTGTACCGGAAAGACGCGCCTCTGGAGCTGCGGGCGGTCAGATGCGAGGTGCCCGGCCTGCTTGGGTATCTCCGGCGAACGGACCTTGACCGGCCAGGGGAACTGGACAAGCTCAACCACCTGGCGGAGCTCCTGGAGAACATGGACCGGGAGCAGAGAGACCTCCTTCCGGGGGCGCTGGACATGGAGCCCATCGGAGGGATGGAAGATGTGCTCCGGGTGGCAAGGGACCTGGACAGCTATGAGAAGATCCCCGGGGTGGTGCATGAGGCAGATCTGGGGAGATACCTTGTGGACAGCGGTACGCTGCGTTTCCCGGACTATGTCAAGCCGTATCTGGACTACCGGGCCATCGGCATCGAGTACCACGCGGAGCACAGCGGAGCCTTCACCAACAGCGGGTACGTCCGCAGGAAGGGACCGGCGCCGGCATTGGAGATGGAGGACCCCCGGGACACGGTCCTGACCGCCTATCTCCAGAACGAAAAAACGGGTGGGACCTATGCCTTGAAACTGCCGGCGTCAGCGGGACGCATGGAGGCGGCAAAACGAGCCTTGGGCGTCCCTGACCTGGAGAAGGTCACCATCCAGGAACTTGACTGGGCAGATCATGAGTTTGAGGGGCTTGAAGACTTGGACCGCCCCAGCCTGGAAATGCTCGACCGGCTGGCGAAGGCCATCCACGACCATGTGACCACACCGGAGCAGCGGGCCACGCTGCTGGCTGCCTGCGAGGCGATGGGGATCGACCGGTGGGATGAGATGCTGGAGATCGCGGAGGGCCTGGATGATTTTGAACTGTTCCGGGTCAGCGACCCGAGTGAGTACGGCCGCCAGCTCGCGGAGAAAATGGCGGAGGAGAACTACGATATGCTGGTGGAGCTGGACGACTACATCGACTTCACTCAATTTGGCGAGGACAAGATGCAGGAGAACGGCATCCGGGAGACCAACTACGGGTACGTCGCCAGGCTGAGCGAGCCGCTGCCGGAGGAACAGGACTTTTCCCAAACTTTCCAGTAGCTTTTCTCCACAAGGTGTGGTATGTATTTTGTCTGCCAAAAGCCAAGATCAGGAGGAGATGACGACATATGCGCATAAATGCCAGAGAAGGGACCATGCAGAGGGCGGAGCTGTTCGGCAAGCCGGTGCTGTTCTCGGCCAGCCCCGTGGATCGGGACACCGTCCCCAGGGGATGGCACTGCTACGACCTCTGCGGTGGGTACCGCGCCCCGGAGGTCCCCAGGACGTTGGAGGATGAGGCGGTGGTGAACTATACCGGGACCGTGCTCTCACCTTTGCCGCTGAAGAAGCCGGAGACCAGAGAGCGGCAGCTCCGGGGACAGTTCATGCTCCATGAGGAGCGGATGACCCTGGAGCAGTTCTGCCGGGAGGAGCGGCTGGAGTACCCCGCGGACACAAGAAAATATATCCCGCGCCCCGCTTCCCCCGAGGAAGCGGGGCTTTTCTATGCCTTGCCGCGGGAAAAGGACGCGGAACTGGGAGCCGTCGGCCATGTGCGGCTGGACTTCGGGGACAGCGGAAAGGGATTCTACACCACCTGGTGGCCCAGGGGCCCGGAGGAGCTGAACACGCCGGAGTTCCGCACGGAGCTGGACGAAGTGGTGAACGAGCTGCGGGAGGGCGTACTCAAGGACCGCGGATCTATGCGCCGGTACTGTTACGGCCACGGCGGAGAGATCGAGGGCGGCTGGCGGCAGAACTACGGCTACATCGTGGAGACGGAGCACTACCGCTACTGCCTGCGGTGTGCCCCCGGCAAGGGGGACTACGACGGCTATCTCACCGCCTTCGACAAGCGGGCGCAGGAGATGCAGCAGGCCCAAAAGGATGAGAAGGCTATGACGATGGGAGGGATGTCACTGTGAAAGAACTGAGCGTCGACGACCTGCGGCACATGGAGGGCCAGGAGGGCCTTATCCTCCAAGGCTGCGGCGGGGACCTCCAGGAGTGGGTGGACGGCATCAACGATCTGCTCACCCAGGAGGGTATCCTCCTGAATGGGAGCAAACTGGAGAACGCGGCGTATTTCAGGCATGACGGCTGCACCAACCTGTACTTTCCCTTCGGGGACACGGAGCTGAACGCAGGCAGCCTGGCCATGTGGCGGCTTCGGACCCACGCACAGTTCGGGGGTACCTGGCTGAGCGACTACGTACCCAACAGACTGGGCGGTTTCCTGCCGAAGCAGGAACAACATGAAAAGCCGGACTGCGAGCTCATCGGGCGGGACGGAAATATCTTCAACCTGATGGGGATCGCATCCCGGACTCTTCGGCGGAGCGGGATGCGGGACCAGGCGAAGGAGATGCAGGACCGGATCATGGGCGGCGATCGCCAAAGCTACGAGGAGGCTCTGGGGATCATCGGGGAGTATGTGAACATCACCGGCCCCAGGGAGGATATGGAGATAGGAGGGATGATATGAGACCGGTACCGGGAGAATGGCTGACCTTTATGCGGGAGCAGTTCCCGGTGGGCAGCCGGATCAGGCTCAGGGAGATGAAGGAGGACCCGCGGCCGCTGGCGCCCGGGAGCATGGGGACCCTGGAGGCTATCGACGACAGCGGGATCTTCCACGTCAAATGGGACAACGGCCGGACCCTGGGGGTGATCATGGGTCAGGACAGCTTTACGGTCCTGCCGCCGGAGCCCACCACGCTGAAGCTGTACATGCCCCTCACGGCCGATCTGTACCAGCGCAGCGAATGGGGCGATCTGGAAGATGAGCCCGTAGAGCTGGACGGCAGGGACCTGTGCGGCTATGAGGACCAGATCTCCAACGCTCTGCTGCGGAGCCGGCTTCCAGAGGAAAGCGAACGTGGCCTGATGCACTGGTACCGGGAGGATAACGGCGTGGACCGGAAGGTGCGGTCCGCTGTCTTCACCGTGGAGGAACGGGAGGGCCAGCTATGGGGCGTGGCGGAGTGCCGTGTGGCGGGGACGCTTACGCAGGGAGAACTGTCCGCTCTGAAAAGCTACCTCTCCGGCCAGGCATCGGACGGCTGGGGCGAGAGCTTTGAACAGCAGACGATCAACATAAGCGGTGAGGAGCTGTACGTCCACCTGTGGAGCTGGGACGATTGGAGCATCCAGACGGAGCAGGAACGGTTCGGCCAGGGGCATCAACAGGGACCGCCCCAGCCGGAGATGGGAGGGATGCGCTTTGTTTGAGGTGGTAGTCCGTAAAGAGGGCAGCCAGGGGCCCGGTACAGCACTCTGGCTGCCGGCCGATCCCTATGAACTGCTGGATGCGCTGGACCGGGTGGGTACGAAGCGCCTGGATGAGATCCAGACGATGGTCACTGCGGCTGCCTGCGAGATCCCAAACATGGAGTTCTCTCCGGATCTGGCGTGCCTCAATGCGTTGGCGGAAAAGTTAGCGTCGCTCAACGAGGTCCAGCGCACGGCGTTTCTGGGACTGGCTGTCATGGAGGATCGAACCTCCAAATGCCCGCTCCCGGTCTCCCGCGCCCTGAATCTGGCGTACAGTACGGACTGCTGCCATGTGGTGGAGGCCATCAACGACCGGCAGCTTGGCCGCTTCTACGCCGAGGAGGGCTTTGTCCAGGCTGTGGATGGGCTGCCGGACGACATCTTTGAACTGTTGGACTTCGAGAAGATCGGCCGGGAGATGCGGCTGGCTGAGGGCGGCGTATTTGTGGAGGGCGGTAATGACGTCCCCGGCGCATATGTTGTACGGCACAGTGAGCTGAAGCAGGCGCCGCCTGTGCCGGAGCAACTTCAGCGGCCCAATTACATCTTCCGGTTCACACTCCAGAATGAGAAAGCTCCGAAGAGGACCGCCGTTTTGGACCTCCCTGCCACAGGAGACAGGCTGGATGGTATCCTCAAAGAGCTCCACGTGGATACTTGGGAGGAAGTCTGTATCAAGGATCACGACGGAGCTATCCCGGACTTTCCAGACCGCTGCGAACATTTCGGCAGCATCGAGCGACTCAACGAGCTGGCAAAGACGTTGATGTCGGTGTTTGATAAGGGCCAGCTTTCCAAGTTCAAGGCTGTGCTGGAGGCCGCACAGTGTTCAGATCTGGACCAGATGGAGCGGATAGCAGAGCACCTGGACGAGTATGTGTTCTCGCCCAACTTGCGCTCAGGGAGGGACATCGCCCTGTCGGAGCTGCGGTGTATGCTGGACGACGAAACGCTGGAGCTGCTGCTCCCCCACCTGGATGCGGAGGGATTCGGCAGAGCGATTGCGGGAAATCAGAACTCCGTGGTCACCGCATACGGCGCGATAGAGCGCCGGGACGGCGGGCCCATCCAGGACCTGGAGCCTCCCGCCCCTGAGATGGGGGTGATGACGCTGTGAGCCGGGAACAGTTCGACCTGCTGGACGGTCTGGAGATGACCAAGAGCCAGTACGAGTGGCTGGAGCGGCGCTTCGACAACATGACGGCTGCGGAAAAGCTGAAGTTCGCCGGAGCCATGGAGGTCCTCTGTCCTTCTGATGTGGAGACCGTGATCCAGGCGGCCAGCCAGCTGGAGAAGTTCTCGCTGCTGCTGGGCGCAGGAGATGACGCAGCCCTGGGGCGGTATGTCCTGGACAACTTCCACGTCACCCCCAGGAGGTCCCTTCCCTATCTGGATATGGAGAAGGCGGGCAGGATGTACCGTGAGGAACACGGAGGCAGTTTCCAGGGAGGACACTTCATCCTGCAGGAGACGGATCTGGATATGGGCCAGCCTGTGCCGCTGCCGCATCTGCCCACCGCGGGTGACTACGCGATCCGGGTGAAGCTGGCCAGCCGGTCCAACACGGAGGGCGTCTGGGTAGGGTTCCCGGACCGGGGTGAGAGCCTGGCAGACGCGGTGCCGGATGAGCTGGCTTTGGCGCTGGAGGCCCTCCAGGTGAAAAGCGCCAGTGAGTGCATCGCGCTGGAGGCGGACTGCTGTTTCCCCCAGCTTGAAGACATCCTGTCGCAGTACAACAGTGCCGCGGAGCTGGTCCGGCACGCTGTGGACCTGGGCTTCCTATGGGAGAAACGCGGCCAGGGACAGCCTTACTTCCTGGAGAAATGGCAGTCGGTGATGGAGCTGGAGGACTGCACCCGGCTGGACTACGCCTTGGACCTGGCGCAGAACCTGTCCCACTACGAATTCATCCCACGGGATGTGGACCTGACCTCCTTCGGCAGGGAGAAAGCCATCTCGGACGGTGTCCTGCGGAAAGCGGACAGCTTCCTCCTGGACTGCTTCGATGGCGCGGCCTATGCTGGGGAGTATGCCCGAAGGTGGGGCATGAGCGCCACGGAGCACGGGTATGCCGCCTGGAACGGGACACCGCTGTTCTATGACTACAGCCAGCCCCCGCAGGAGCAGGGGCAGACCATGGTGTGAGAATATGACCACATTATAATAATGTATAGGGGGCCGTATCCCGGACGGGGACGCGGCCCCTTCTTTTTTCTGCCTTTTTCCGGGGTGCAGCCCCGGAAAGGGAGAAGAACATGACTTTGGAACAGTTAGAGGAGTACCTGAAGAACAACTGCCTGGGGCGGAGGAACGCGGTCAAGAGCGTGGTCCTGGAGAAGAACTTCCGCGTCAGCGGAAACGAGCTGCGCCGGCGGGTGAACCAGCTCCGGAAGAAGGAGGAGCCCATTGGCAGCAGCCCCGAGGGCTACTTCTACGCCGCCACTGCGGGCGAGGTCTACGGCACCATCCGGCAGCTCCGGGCCATGGCGGACGGGCTCAACGCCGCCATCCACGGCCTGGAGAACTCTCTGGATGGGTTCGGAGAGGAGGTGGAGGATGAAGCGGAGGACATGGAGAGAGCGGGCGCGGCTGAGAAAGGAGGCCGCCCTCGGCGTAAGCCCTTTCCTCAACTGGGTCGGCGGTAAGCAGAACCTCCAGGGGATCATCCGTCCTGTCATGCCGCGGCGCATCAAGCGGTATGCGGAGCACTTCGGCGGCAGCGGGGCCCTGCTCCTGGGCGGGCCCCGGCGGCGAGGGGTGGTGGAGGTCTACAACGATGCGAATGGTGACTTGGTGAACCTGTTCACCTGTGTCAAGTGCCGTCCTCTGGCGCTGCTGCGGGAGCTGGACTTCCTTCCTCTGCACTCCGAGCAGGACTTTCTTTGCCTGAGAGGTCTCATGGAGCACATCCTGACGGAGCCGGACTTCTCCTACAGCGAGATGGAGATCGCCAGGGAGTTCTTTGCGGGGCAGCAGCTGGCAGAGCTCATGGCTATCCTGCGGAGGAGGACGGAGCTGTTCGATGTGCGGCGGGCGGCAGCGTTCTATATCGTCAACCGGAGCAGCTTTAACGGTACCATGAATTCCTTTGGGGCCAAGCCGGTGTATTTCAGGCGGTTCCTGGACGATATCGAGCGAGCCGCTTACCGGTTGGAGGGCGTCCCCATCCTGCACCGGGATTTTGCGGATTCCGTGAAGCTGAACGATACCCCCGACACGCTGCACTACTTCGACCCGCCCTATTACGAGGCAGAGGGGATGTATCCGCTGCCCTTTGGCCTTCGAGACCATGTGCGGGTCCATGAGGCAGCGCAGATGACCTTCGGCTACTCGGTGATCTCGTACAACTACCACGACTTCATCTGCGACCTGTTCTCCGACATGTATATCCTCAAATTCGAGAGGAACAACGAGATGGCGCAGAAGAAGGGCGCTAAATATGCGGAGGTCATCATCACCAACTACGATCCCCGGCCCGTCATGGAGCACAACCAGGCCCAGATCTCCATGTTCGGGCCGCCGGACCTGGAGCAGGAGAAGGCGAAACTGCTGCTCATCAACAAGCCGTCCAGACCCACCAGGCATGAGGAGCTGGCGATCTGGACACCGAACAAGATCATGATCTAGGAGAAAACGACTATGCCGAGGAATACAACACCGCTTTTTACGTACAGCCACGCAGACGCCCAGTGGAACGAGGGACTGGACCAGTGGTGGGAGAGCTTCACCGCCAACCGGGACTGCGCCCGGGAGGTGCAGTCCGCGCTGGCGGAGCAGGCCCCGGTCCCGGAGGAACTGCTGGATGAGCTGCTGGGACAGTGGGGATACCGCCGCATGGAGTACGTGATGGCCAACACCATCCGCGTGATGCACGACAACGGCCTTACGGTCCCCCGGGAGGACCTGCTCTGGGCGCGGGGCATCTACATCCCGGAGGACCCGGAGTACAATTCCCGCTTTGCGGTGAATGGGTATCAGGAGCGGATCTACGCCTTTATGGCACAGCTGCGGGAGGCCAGGCAGAAGCTGGGGCTGTTCGGGGAGGAGCACTGTGTACAGAGTTCCCAGCCTCAGAACTACACCGGCAAGGTCCTGGTCATGGACCCGAAGACCTTGTCAGAACGGTACTGGGCCCCCGAACACCAGCTCTGGTACGCCTGGTCCGGCTTTGGCTGCGACCCGGGGGCCAGAGGACGGGCGGTGTTCGCCACCGCCCTCTTTGACGGGAAGGAGGCTCGATGGGACCGGCAGGATTTCCTGGGCGTGATCCGGGACGAGTGCCTGCCCCAGTGGGCGAAAGAGAAGCTGGACGAGCTCCAGACCTGGATGCGTGGCCAGGAGCAGGATGCCACAGCGATGACGATGCAATAAAACAGGAGGAGAACACCATGAAGATGGATCGTATGCCCGTAATGGTCGGGCAGAGCAAGCTGAATGTGCCTCGGGCGGTCCTGGACCCCTGCGGCTTCAAGGCCAGAGATACGGTAGACCTCTACGCCAGGGATGGCGTGCTGGTGATACTGGACCACAGGATGACCGTGATGGAGATGATCGCCGCCATGGACCAGCTCCATCAGCTGGTGCTGGGTTTTGCGGAGCAGCTGGCAGATGCCTGCGGGCGCTGCGAAGACTGCGGCGGCGACGGAGAGTGCCCGTTCGAGGTGATCACGGAGGAACGCATCTCCATCCCATCAGATCTGCTGGAGGCGGCGGGCATCCCCAAGGGCGCCAAGCTCAGCGGGTACCCCAACGAGGAGGACGGGTCCGTGACCGTGGGCGAGGCGAACTATGAGCACGACCTGACAGACGTGCCGGAGGATATCCTGGATATGCTGCTGGATGCCGGTATCTGCATCGCGGAGCTCCAGGAGCAGATCATGATGGAGGAGGCTCTGCATGGACCGGAGAGATGAGCCGATCTGGGAGAGCGCGTTCTATCATCTGGACGCCTGCATGAATGCCTATACGGACGAGCTGGAGAGCCTCTCTCCGGGGCAGCTCATCGGCAGGGCAGAGGAGATCGCCGCGGCCCATCTCTGCTACAATGAGCTGGCGGGTAAGCTGCAGGGGTGTTCGGACGAGCTTCTGGAGGGGCTCCTCCAGCTGGACGATCCGCTGAAGGTCCTCCGGGAACAGTGGCTGGAGGAGCATAGCACCGGACACGGCGATGAGTTTGAAAAGGTCCTGCGGACCGTCGTGGACAGGCTGCACCCGGAACATGGCGGCATGGCTCTGCAATGAGGATCGGACTCATCGCAGTGGACGGGCACAGCGGTTTTCCCAATCTGGCCCTCATGAAGCTGTCCGCCTGGCATAAAGCCCAGGGGGATATGGTGGAGTGGTGGTCCGGCTTCACCCGGTATGACCGGGTATACATGAGCAAGGTGTTCACCTTCACCCCGGACTTTGATACCGTGATCGATGCCGCGGAGATCATCCGGGGCGGGACCGGCTATAGGTCGTATGAGGACCTGCCGCCGGAGGTGGAGGCCACATTCCCGGACTACTCCCTCTATCCCCGCTGTGACTGTGCCATAGGTTTCCTGACGAGAGGATGCATCAGGCGCTGCCCGTGGTGTGTGGTCCCTCAAAAGGAGGGAGATATCCGTCCAGCCAGTACCTGGCGGGAGATCCGCCGTCCGGACAGCCGGAAGCTCGTCTTTCTGGACAACAACGTCCTGGCCTGCGGCCACGGGCTAACTCAGATCGAGGATATGATTGGGGAACCGGTCTGGGTGGATCTCAACCAGGGTCTGGACGCCCGGCTCATCGACCGTCAGGCCGCCGCCCTGCTGGCCCGGCTGAGATGGATGCGCTTTATCCGTATGTCCTGTGACACCTCCGCCATGCTGCCTGTCATCCGGCAGGCGGCAGAGTATCTCGCGGAAGCGGGTGCCGCAGCGTCCCGGTTGTGGTGCTATGTGCTGGTCCGGGATGTGGAGGACGCGCACCGGCGTGTCACAGAACTGACGGAAATGGGGGTAGAAGCCTTCGCCCAGCCGTACCGGGACCTCGCCGGAGGAGAGCCAACAGAAGAACAAAACGCTTTCGCACGGTGGTGCAACCGAAAAGAGGTGTTCCACTCCTGCCGGTGGGAGGAATACCGCAGAGGAGGATGACCATGATCAAATACACTGCCCACGGGGAACACCCGTCGCAGTTCGTGCTGCCGCGTGGTCCTCCCGGATCTGCGGCAGAAAGAGGCCAACAAAACACCATCACTGGACCGGCAGGTGCGAAAGTATCTGCCGGTAAGATCTTTTAGGAGGAAAAAGACGATGAATCATAACATCGATGTGCGGATCCATTCCATCCATTTGGATGGCCCTGTCTTGGCGCACGCCTCTGCGACCTTGGACGGCTGCTTCGCTGTCCGGGGGATCAAGGTGATCAACGGGACCAACGGGCCTTTCGTCTCCATGCCCAGCTACCCCACCAAGGAGGGCTACAGGGACCTGTGTTTCCCCTGCACCAAGGAGTTCAAGCGGGAATTCGACCAGACGGTGCTCGGCGCCTACCAGCAGCAGCTCACCCAGTTGGCGCAGACCGCCATCGAGGAGGTGCCCGCTCCGGGCTGGGGCGACATGACCATGTGAGGGGGCGGGACGATGAGACGCTTTCTCGCCTTATGCGCGGTCCTCCTGGCCGTGGCGATGGTCCTGCCGGCCAAGGCCCGGGCTGCGGACACGCAGGTCTTCTACCCCACTGCTGTTGAGCGCAGTGAGGACGGGACAGAGATCCGCAAGATGTACGACCTGGGACCGGAGGATGACCCCGGAGGCATCCCCCGCTCGGACTTCGAGCAGGGCGGCTTCCACTACACCCTGATCGACCTGCCCCGGCAGGAAGCCCCGGAGTACCAGGAGAGGGCCCATACGGAGACATACACCGTGGAGAGCCCCAGCAAGGACATGGAGACGGTCCTGGACCTGCTGCCCCAGGAGCGGGAGTACATGTCGGAGGACGGGTTCTACGGCACCCTGACCCTGCGGCTGGAGACCGTCCAGGTGGAGGTGGCGGGATACGGCAGCTCCAGCAAGACGGTGACCGCCACCCGCAGCTATCCGAACCTGGCGGGACAGGACACCAGCTACATCCCCAAGACCATCCAGGAGAGCGGCAGGACCATGACGCTGCAGGACATCCAGTGGGAGACGGACAACACCGCCAGTGTGGACGGCTATGCCATGGGGGACCGGTACACCGCCGTGGCCACCTACAGCGGCACCGCCACCAGCAGCTATGTCACCGGCTACAACGTGTCCGCGGAGTACGCCGGGACCATCAGCCGGATCGCCCTGGACCGGGTGCGGTATGTAGCCATCTTCGAGGGGACGCCCCTTGTGCCCATCGAGCCCGAGGAGCCTGTCATCATCCCCATGGAAGACCCGCCTGTGCCGGACGAGCCCTCTGTCCCGGATGACATCACCCCGCCGGATGGTGCGGAGCAGCCGGACGAACCGGCCGTGGAACCGTTCGGATTTAAGTGGACCTATATCCTGGCGCCACTGGCCGTGGTGGCCGTTGCGGGCGGCGGGATCGGTCTGGCCCTGCTGATCAAGCGAAAACAAGAACATGACGAAGGAGGAGACTCTGAATGAAACGCATCCTGACCAGCCTTTTGGCATTCTGCCTGACCCTGACCCTTGCCGCGCCCGCGTTGGCCCTGGAGTACGACTTTGACGGCGCGGAGGGGACGGAGTACGGCGACCCCACCTCCCAGGAGCCGGTGTTGACCCCGGACGGCGGAGAGAGGAAGAACGAGGACGTGAGCAAGAATGCGGCGCTGATCCCGCCCACGTTCGGCAGCCCCAGCGCGGACACGCCCGGTACCGGCGACTACTTGACGCCCAACCTGGCTCCCGGTGGCAAGCCCGGCGCGGGAGAGACCATCGGCGGCACGGGTGGGACCATCAGCGGATATGTGAGCGGCTATGAATCCGCACAGTATCCCCCTGCAGCGGGCACCGACCCCAGCGGCGGCGCCAGTGAGATCACCTACGACTCCGGCAGCGGTGTGATCACCCTGTCCGGCAGTATCCCCTCCGGCACCGGCTTCACCGCCGTGACGGATGACCTGTACTACAGCGACGGCTCCCTGGGCACCCTGTCCATCCCCGCCATCGGTGTCAGCACGAAGATCTATGAGGGGACCGGCACCGATTCGATGAAGAAGGGCGCCGCCCACTTCGAAAACACCAGCATCTGGAACGGCAACATTTGTCTGGCGGGCGTGCGCCCAGATAGGGCGTGATTAGAAGTAGAAATAAGGTACTACCCCGTAAGATAACGCGGGAGACAACCTGCCTA
>CANQCS010000088.1 GCA_947589745.1 uncultured Oscillospiraceae bacterium | reverse complement strand
TCAAAAGAAAGTGACCACAAGGATAGAGATTTGGGAACGTTTGAGAGTCTGTAGTTGGAGTATTGCAGTACGATGAATACTACAGGCAGTCAGCCGTACCATAGTAGTCTGAGACTGGGAAAGCCAGTCACACGGGGTTGAAATGCCCCACGGCGAAGGGTACGAGTCAAGTTGATTTACAAATTTCACAAAAAGAAAACCAAACAACTCCATGAAAGATGGGTGACGAACTGCGAGGTGAGAACCTTGTGCATTTGAACGTCAGGTTTTCAACAGAAACAGGATTAAAGAAATTTCAAGACCTGCTCTATGAAAAATCAGGCCAGGGCATTTCCTTCACGGGACTGTTAGAGGCGATGGTCAATGAAGCGACCATTGTTACCGCTGTTCATAACATCAAGTCGAACAAAGGCAGTAAAACCGCCGGAGTGGATGGCGTGTCAATGGACAGATACCTGCAAATGCCAAGAGATGAACTGATTGCGTTGATCCAATCGACCACAACGAACTACAAGCCAAAACCAGCGCGGAGAGTTTATATCCCCAAAAGCAACGGCAAGCGGAGGCCATTGGGAATCCCCACAGTGTTGGACCGAATTGTCCAGGAATGCGTAAGAATCATATTAGAACCGATATGCGAGGCCAGATTTTATCCTCATAGCTATGGCTTTCGTCCCTACCGGGCACAAAAACACGCAATCCGGGATATTGTCAATGTTATCAATGCCAGCTGTAAATCACCGGATCAGCCGGTCTAGGCGGTAGAAGGTGACATTAAAGGGTGTTTTGATAACATTGATCACCGTGTACTGCTTCAAAAATTGTGGCGCATAGGCATCCATGACAAAAGGGTCTTGAAGCTCATCAGTCAGATGCTAAAGGCCGGATATATTGAGAGCGACCTGCTTTACACAACAAAATCGGGAACGCCCCAGGGAGGTATTCTATCGCCTCTTCTGTCCAATGTGTATCTGAATGATTTCGACTGGTATGTGGGTCGTACCTATATGGAGCCGCACCGCCAATGCAAACACAAATGCAACGATACGCGCCGATTGAAATGGGCCGGAATCACACCAAAATATAATTTCCGCTTCGCGGATGATTGGGTGATATTGACTTCTACACAGCGCGAAGCTCTCCGTTTAAAACGTGAACTGACAAAATATTTCCGATACAAGATGAAACTGGAGCTGTCCCAAGAGAAAACCCACGTTACCGATTTGCGTAAAGAAGGGATACATTTTCTTGGATTTGTAATCAAAGCAGAGCGCAAACGAAAAACTCCCGACCCCAAAACCTGGACGCCGTATCTGGTGGGTAAGCCATTCCCGGATATGGAACGCCTGGGAGGAAAAATCCGCAAGTTAGCAAAAGAAGTACGGAAAATCGGGATGTACGGAAAAAGCAATACCCAAGCGGCACAAATCCAATACGTGAACTCGGTTATCATGGGAATTGCACAATATATCCAGCCTTCTATCTGTTCTCACGCTTTTCATGCCATTGACCGCAGGGTGAACAACACCGCACTGGCTACCTGGAAAAAGATGTTCCCTAAGCAATATAACGAGATGCAGGTTCCACTAAAAACACTCTGCAATCTTCCACATCGGCATGAGGGGTATGACAGCACGACATTTGCGGTTGAAATTGAGGGAAAATGGTTTGGAATCACATGTGCTTTTATTTCACACAGCAACTACGAAAGCAAGCCATTTGACCAGAAAATGACCCCTTATACAGCAGGCGGGCGCAGACGGTACATCAATTATCGCTCTAAGCACAAGCCTCTGCCCTGCGAACGCCCTTCCATCAATACCCCGGAAGATATTTCGCTGTCCGTGTATGCTAAAGGAAAGTACAATTTCGAGTATTTTATGAACCGCGAATACGCCTTCAATCGGGATAAAGGGAAATGTAAGTGCTGTGGCAGAATCTTCTCGGAAGTTGTGCCTAAACATTGTCATCACGTAGATAATAAACTCCCAATCGAAAGAATCAACAAAGTTCCTAACTTGGCATGGCTATGTGAATCGTGCCACCGCATGGTACACAACAGTCCTATTCCGTCTGGCATAGATGCCAAGACAAAACGCAAAATCAAGAACTATCGCAAAAAGGTAAAAATGTGAAATTTGTAAGTGTGTTGTATTCCGTGAGGATACAGCAACATTGAAATCAGTAGAAAGTAAGTCAACTTGATGGAACGCCGGGTGCGGTGAAAGCTGCACGCCCGGCGTGAAGTGGGGGAAAACTTGGAGATGACTTCAAAAAGTTACCTATCACTATTGTTTTTACACACAAAAATGCGAAATGTAGCCGGTATCGCCCAAACCGACGCGCAGAAATCCAGCGATATGTACGCCAAGTGCCGTTACATGGATGAGCTGACCGGCGGGCGCGGCGTGGTGTTCGCCACCGGCACCCCTGTCTCCAACAGCATGGTAGAGTTGTATTCCATGATGCGCTACCTCCAGTATGACACCCTGGTAGCCAACGGCCACCGCCACTTTGACGCATGGGCGGCCGACTTTGGCGAGAAGGTCACGGCCATGGAATTGAAACCGGAGGGCACCGGTTTCCGGTCCAAGACCAGGTTCGCCAAGTTCTACAATCTGCCGGAGCTGATCTCCATCTGGAAGGAGTGCGCCGATATTCAGACCGCCGATATGCTCAAGCTCCCGGTCCCGGAGGCGGAAAACATCACCGTGACCACGGAACCCAGCAGCTTTCAGCAGGAGATGGTGGAGTCTCTGGCTGAACGGGCGGAGGAAGTGCGCCGGGGCAACGTGGAACCCAACGTAGACAATATGCTCCGTATCACCTCGGACGGGCGCAAGCTGGCCCTGGACCAGCGGCTGCAAAACGCCCTCCTGCCCGACGACTCGGAAAGCAATGTCAATGCCTGCGTCAAGAACGTATTCGACCTCTGGCAGAGCAGCGCGGACATCAAGGGTACTCAGCTTGTTTTCTGCGACCTCTCCACCCCTCACTATGATGGGAAATTCAACGTTTACGACGATATTAAAATGAAGCTCATCGAGAGGGGCGTCCCCCCGGAGGAAGTGGCGTTCATCCACGACGCCAACACTGAGGCGCAGAAGGCGGAGCTGTTCGCCAAGGTCCGCAAGGGCGCTGTGCGCGTCCTCATTGGCAGTACGCAGAAGATGGGGGCCGGGACCAATGTGCAAACGCGGATCGTGGCATCTCACGATTTGGATTGTCCCTGGCGGCCCGCCGACCTGGAGCAGAGGGCAGGACGGACGCTGCGGCAAGGGAATATGAACGCCAGGGTCAAGATGTTCAAGTACGTCACCAAGGGCACTTTTGACGCCTACAACTGGGGGCTGGTGGAGAGCAAACAGAAATTCATCGGCCAAATTATGACCGGTAAATCCCCGGCGCGCTCCGCTGACGATGTGGACGCCACCGCCCTGTCCTACGCGGAGGTCAAGGCCCTGGCCACCGGCGACGACCGCATCCGGGAGAAGATGGATCTGGATGTGCAGGTAGCCAAGTTAAAGGTGCTCAAATCCAACCATACCGCCCAGCAGTATGAGATGGAGGATAAAGTCCTCCGCTACTACCCGCAGAAGATCGCGGAGGAAAAACTCTACATCCAGGCGCTGGAGCGGGACATCCCGGTGATCCAGGCCCACCCGGTCAAGGACGACGCTTTTTCCATGGTGGTCCAGGGCAAGACCTATACCGAGCGCAAGGCAGCCGGCGAAGCATTGATTGCCGCCTGCATGAGCATGACCGACGCTGATCAGGTGCTGGACGTGGGCGAGTACCGCGGGTTCCCGATGCAGTTGGCCTTAAAGCACTCGTTCCTGACGGAAGGAAGCTCGTTCCAGATCACACTGAAAGGCTCCCTCTCCTATTCCGCTGAACTCTCTGACGATCCCGTGGGCAATATTTCCCGCGTCAACAATGCCCTGGAGCGGATTCCTGACAGTCTGGAGGGCCACAAGCGTGGGCTTGAAAACTTCCAGAAGGATATGGAGGCCGCGAAGGAAGAAGCGGCGCGGCCATTCCCGAAGGAGGACGAGCTACGGGAGAAATCCGCCCGCCTGACCCAACTGAACATAGAATTGGAGGGAAAATCTTGCTCCGATGACGAACCGGACCGGGACGATGATGAGGCTCCCGATATGCCGGACGATAAACCGTCCATCCGGCAGGCCATCCGTCAGTTTACCCCTCCCGCGCGGGTGTCCCCCGGACCGGAACGGACCTCCCAGAGAGGTGTTGTGATATGAGATACAGCGAGGGGCGGACTATCGGACTGTTCACAAAGGTGTCCCCGGAGGAAAAAGCCCTGATTGACAAGAAGATGAAGCTGCTGGGGACAAACAACCTCCGGGCCTATCTGCGAAAGATGGCGGTGGACGGCTATGTGATCCTTTTGGATATGGGGTGCTTTGTGGAGATGATCAAGCTCCTGCGCACCATTTCCAACAACATCAATCAGATCGCCAAGCGGTGTAACGAGACCCGTAACATCTACGCCGAGGATGTGGAGGACCTGCGGCGGGGGTACGCGAAAACTTGGGAAGCGGTCAATGAGCTGCTGAAAAAGTTTGAAACGCTATGACTTGGGGGCGGTAGGAGCGTTTTCATGCTCCTGCCGCCCCCTTTTTTTGTAGGAGGTGATATTTTGCCAGGTGTGACCAAGGAGCAGATCGCCCAGGCGAAGGAGTGGGACCTGCTGACCTATCTGCAAACCTTTGAACCACAGGAATTGAGAAAGTGCGGCCCCCACGAATACTGTACCCGGACCCATGACAGCCTGAAGATCTCCAACGGGATGTGGTGCTGGAACAGCCAGGGCATCGGGGGACGCACGGCGCTGGACTATCTCATCAAGGTCCAGGGGGTCCCCTTTGTGCAGGCGGTGGAAACGCTGTGCGGGGACAGAGCGCCGCCACCCAGGACAGCACCACCGCCGGAAAAGCCCAAACCTTTTGCCCTGCCTACGGCCAGCGTATGCCCCTCCTATGCGGTATCCTACCTCCAGGGCCGGGGGATCGACTCGGAAGTGATCAGCGCCTGTATCAGCGCCGGGACTCTTTACGAGAGCAGGAAGTATCACAACTGCGTGTTTGTCGGCAGAGATACATCCGGCCGCGCCCGTTCCGCTTTCCTCCGGGGAACGAGGGGAGACTTTCGGATGGATGTGCCCGGCAGCGACAAGCGGTTCCATTTCTTCCTTCCTGCCGGTAATGAGGACTGTTCCCGTCTGGCCGTTGCGGAAAGTCCCATAGATGCCATCTCGCTGGCCACGCTGGAGAAGCTGTCCGGAAACGACTGGAGGGATTGTCATTACCTGTCCCTGGGGGGCACGGCGGCGCGCGCCATGATCCAATATCTGCACGACCATCCAAAGATCACCCAGGTGAGTCTCTGCCTCGATAACGATACGGGCGGAACGCGCGGTATGGACCGGCTGGAGCAGGCTGTCCGGGAGGACCAGGAACTGGCTGCGCGAGTCAAGCTATACCGGAATTCTCCACCGAAGGAATGCGGGAAAGATTATAATGAGTTCCTGATATCTCAGCTCAAGGGAAAGATAGTACAGCAAAAACATAAACAGGAAAGAGGGGCAAGGTAACCGATTACACGACGGCTATTCCTCCCCCTCAATCTTTACAATATTGATAGCCGATTCCAATAGCAGATTGATGATTTCGTTCCGGGAGCGATTTGTTGATTCTGCCAGAATATCAAGCTGGTCAATCAATTCATCTCTCATACGAACAGATACAACCTTGTGCCCGTCATCTCCTCTGCGGGATGGCTTCTTTTTTATCTTAATTTCATCTGCCATGCTGTCACCTCTATATTTTGTAGTTTAGCTTGACAGAGATGATTTTAGTATATTATAATTATATAGTTTTTTATAGACTATATAATTATAGTCTGTAAAAGGACAGGAGGAATCCATGGCAATCTCCAGCATACTTCCCCGGAAAACTATGCGGAACCGGACGAGGCAGCAGTCCATGGCAGAGCGGCACAACTATGACCAGAAGCCGGAGAAAACGGAGGACGGTACGCTGGTGTCCTCCTATATGTGTTCGCCGGAAACCGCCGCCGAGGAATTTGAAGTCAGCAAAAAAATATACGCCCAGCTCACCGGGCGCAGTCAATCCAAAAAGCACGATATTATTATGTACCGGATCATCCAGTCGTTCAAGCCCGGAGAGATCACTCCGGAGGACGCCAACCGCCTGGGCTATGAGCTGGCGTTGCGGTTCACCGGGGGAAACCATCAATTCGTTGTGTCTACCCATACGGATAAAAACCACGTCCATACGCACATCGAATTTAACAGCACCAACCTGAACTGCGACGGCAAATTTCAGAACGTAAAAGACACCGCCTTTCTCTTGCGGCAGCTCAATGACGAGCTGTGCAGAACTCACGGCCTTTCCGTAATTGACCATCCAAGGCCCAGTGCAAAAAACAGAAGGAGTTTGCGGCGGCCAAGCATGGGAACAGCTATAAAGAGCGGTTACGGCAGGCCATTGACCGGGTGCTCCCCTCCTGCCTGAATTATGATGATTTTCTGGCGAAGATGCGGACCGAGGGCTATGAGATCAAGGAGGGTAAGCAACTGAGTTTCCGCGCTCCCGGCCAGGAACGCTTTACCCGCTCCGACCGCTTGGGTGCTGATTATACGCGGGATGCGCTGCGAACTCGAAGCGTGAACCGGAGCGAGCACTCTGGTGGCACACAGAAGCGCCATTTGAGGAATGGGCGGAAGGTAAATCTCCTGATCGACATTCAAAAGAAAATGGCCGAAGGAAAAGGCGCTGGCTATGAGCGTTGGACAAAGGTTTTTAATTTGAAGGAGGCCGCAAAAACGCTGAATTTCCTGGTGGATAACGGTCTGACTGATTATGACGAGCTGGCGGCGCAGGTGGAACAGGCGGGTGATCGTTTTGATGAAGCCGCAAAGCGTATCAAACAGTTGGAAGCCCGCATGGCAGAAATCGCCCAGCTCAAAACACACATTATCCGCTATTCCAAAACGCGGGAAATTTACGCCGCCTATAAGAAGTCCAGGCACAAGAAAGAGTTCCTCGCGGAACATAGGGCAGAGATCGCCCAGCATGAGGCGGCAAAAAGGGCCTTTGACGCTCTGGGTGGCAAACCTATCCCAAAGGTCGCCCAGCTTTCTCAAGAGTATGCCGCTCTGCTGGCAGAAAAACAGGAACGGTATAGTGAGTACAAGTCGCTCCGTCAGGATATGATCGACTACCGGACCATGAAGCAGAATGTTGACAAAATCTTGGACTTGAACAGACAGAACGGGAACAGCAGCGACAACAGAAGTCGGAACGGTGACTACAATGGAACCAGCACCGTGCTCCGGCACGGTGCTGGTTTTTTTACTATTATCAGCCATGAAAACTGCACCGGCTCCGATGACGCTAAATCTGCGCGGAACACGCCCCGTTCTTCCCGCGCGGATGTGCGGGAACGCGACCAATGGGAGCGGAAAAGCCACGCCGAAAGGCGTGTTCGGCCAGACGCGGGAGCGGCTGGTCCGGGGTTTGGGGGGCGCGGGTCGCCGGTGGCGACCGCTGAGAGCCGGAGGCACTCAGCAGCGCCGACCGAGCCGACAGGCGAAACCCCCAACAAGCGAGTGAAATATTCGAAAAGGATATCCTCACTCATTGCTTGCCCACGGTTACGATACGGCGGCAAGTGTGCCCGCCT
The DNA here is from genome assembly GCA_947589745.1 of uncultured Oscillospiraceae bacterium. Lineage (GTDB taxonomy): Bacteria > Bacillota > Clostridia > Oscillospirales > Oscillospiraceae > Pelethomonas. The sequence continues at coordinate 4,887 of CANQCS010000088.1, read as the reverse complement.
ATTGGCAGTAATACAACGAAAAAGGCCTCGGCACACTTTGGAGCCAAGACCGCTTATGGTTCTAAATTGTTTTCCTCAAATAATGGCGATTGAAAGAACTCACAGATGCTTATGCCCAAGCCCTGACACATCTCATGGATGATACGCAGTTTGACGGAATCATAAGCACAGTTGATCACATTGCCAATGGTGGACTTGGGGACCCCGCTTTTCATGTAGAGCTGATATTGCGTCATATCTTTTTCCCGCAAAAGCTGGGCCAGCCGCTGGCTGACCGCCTCGCTCAAAAGCATCCCATCACCACCATATCCCTGTAGCCGTACTACGGATATTATATGGTGACACAGTACAAAAATAGTCCCTGTAACTGTACTGTTCTTCGATTTTGTGATATGCTAAGAAGCAATGAGGTGATCAAATTGGTCGTGACCTTCTGCGGACATAGAGACATTTCTCAGCGCGATGAGGTTCGGGAATGGTTAGCCGACTGCGTGGAGAAACTGATTCGGGACGGAGCCACAGAGTTCTATCTTGGCGGCTACGGTGGCTTCGACAATATGGCCGCCTCTGTGGTTTGGAAATTAAAAGAGAAGTACCCCTTCATTCGTTCCATCCTGGTCATTCCCTACTTGGACCGAGAGATGGATACCTCCCGATATGACTTTACCACCTACCCGCCGTTGGAGAATGTGCCCAGGCGTTTTGCAATCTCCCGGCGCAATCAGTGGATGGTCCAGGTGGCTGACGTGGTAGTGGCCTATGTTTTGCACAGTTGGGGCGGCGCTGCCGTCACACTGGAATACGCTCGCAGGAAAAAGAAGCGTATCATTCTATATGGCGGCACCTTCATGGAAAGATTTGAATAGCCGCATCCTTCATTTTAGCTCAAACTTGAAAGGAGAAGTGCAACATGCTTACAAACGAAACGGTACTCAAAGTGTTTGCGGACTATCTGAAAGCGGACCCGGACGTGGAAACTGTCCTGACCAGCCGGGGCTATACGGTTCTGACCTGGGACAATGGGCAGAAGGATTGGAGCTCCGCTGTGGCCTGCGTCACGCCGGAGGACCTGCTAAACGAGCTGCTGGACTGCTGCATGAGTTACCTCCAGCTGAAAGCGGCCCGGGGTGAGCGGGACCTGACAGTTGAGGAGCAACGGGGTATCAAGGCAGAGTGCGACAGGTTGCGGCAGCTCTGTAAGGATCTAAGGGAATAAGAGGGCGGTCCACATTCTCGTGGGCCGCCCTCTTTGTAAAGGGGGAGGTTTTTTAGCGACTACCACATCATGGCCCTCCACGCCGGAAAGGGCCTGACAGTGGAGATCATCATTCGGAACACTTGGCCTGTGTGGATAAGCTACAATACCTCATGTTGGAAACAGTTTCAGAATGGGCCTGCCTCATTCAGAAACAAGCCCATTCACCCCGGTGCAGATCAACTTTGTCGTCAGCGTAATGATTTCTTCCAGCGGGATCTTCTTTCCGTCAGCGATCCATTGCTTATAGATCTCAATGGTACTTTGGGAAACAAAGGTCATAATGATATTCTGGACATACGGATTGACGTTCTTCTGCTTTCCGTCAGCGCCCCAGGTTTCCGACATGATCTCGTTTGTGATCCGGCGGCTGATATAGTGATAGCTGCCGCTGCACATCAGTCTCTCGTGAAGCCGCCCCGCTCCTTCGCTCACCAAAAAGAACTCCCGTGTGATCTTGTCCATATCGCGGGGACGTTCAAGGCCCTGGGTGCGCTTGATAAAATCCTTCGCCATCTCGTTTTGCAGTTCCCGCAAAAGGTCGTCCAGAGAATTGTAATGCAAATAGAAGGTTTTACGGTTGATCCTTGCCCGCTCCGTCAGTTCCTTTATGGAGATCTGCTCGTAATCCATCTCGCAAATCATTTCTTCAAAGGTTTTCCGAATGGCTTCCCTTGTGCGGATTACCCGCAGATCTTCTTTGCCTTTGTCGTTCATAACGAGCCCTCCTGCTGTTCAAATTGTGCTTATACATTATAAACCCTCCGTGTGTAGAAATCAACCTGCGTGTAGTTACGCCACATTTCTGCACCAAGTGTGGCGTAAACCTCTTTCACTGTGAAAATGTTGTGGAGGCTGGATCGTACAAGCCGTATAATACACACACGAGAATTAGTAATGGAGGTATTTCATGAACACAAGGAAACTCGGAGATCTGACAGTTTCGGAAATTGGCATGGGCTGCATGGGATTTTCCCACGGATACGGCAAGATCCCATCGGAAGAATACAGCATCGAGGCGATCCGGGCGGCGCTGGATCATGGCTGCACCTTTCTGGACACCTCGGAGGCATACGGGCCCTATCTGGCTGAGACGGGACACAATGAAAAAATCGTAGGCAAGGCCATCCGGGGACGCCGTGAGGATGTCGTTCTTGCAACAAAACTGTTTCTCGGTACAGGAGAAGCCAGGAACATCTACGACGCGCTCCGCCGCCATCTGGAGGCTTCTCTGAACCGGCTGGGAACCGAGTACGTTGACCTTTACTATCTGCACAGGATCAACCCCGCTGTGCCGGTGGAACGGGTGGCGGAAGGGATGGGAAAGCTCATTTTGGACGGGTTGATCCGCGGCTGGGGCCTCTCCATGGTGACCACCGATTTCATTGACCGGGCGCATCGGGTGACGCCGGTCAGCGCGGTACAGAACATCTACTCCATGATGGAACGGGACTACGAAAAGAAAGTGATCCCCTATTGCCGGGAGCATAACATCGGTTTCGTTTCGTTTTCGCCCATCGCCAGTGGATACCTCTCCGGCAAGGTGACGGCGGAAACGAAATTCCAAGGCGACGATGTGCGAAAGTGGGTGCCGCAGCTCTCCAAGAAAAACATCGCCGCCAATCAGCCGTTTGTCGAGCTGGTTTCCAACATGGCGCAGCGCAAGAACGCGACAAACGCGCAGATCTCCCTCGCCTGGATGCTCCATAAATATCCCCATGTGGTACCGATCCCCGGCTCCAAAAACAAGGAGCGTATCCTTGAAAATCTCGGAGCCTGCAATGTAAAACTGAAAGATGAGGAATTTGCGGAGCTGGAAAATGCCCTTGCCGGACTGACTGTTTACGGCCATCGCAGGGATGTCAATATGGGATCGGAATACATGGATTAGGGGCACAGCTATGACAGCATCGAAAACGATGGAACCCGAAGAAAATATCATGGGTACGATGCCTATTGGGAATCTGCTGATGAAGATGTCTGTGCCAGTTATTCTGTCCATGTTGGTGTCAACACTTTACAATGTGGTCGACAGTATTTTTGTCTCCAGACTTGGGGAGAATGCTCTAACCGCCATGTCACTGGCAGCGCCGATCTCCAGCCTGCTTGCCTGCATTACAGTCGGGTTTAGCGTCGGTATGAATGCAGAACTCTCCCGGAAGCTGGGGGAGGGGAAGCGGGAGGAGGCAAACCGTGCGGCAGGCAACGGAATTTTGGTAAATTGGGTAGTATCGATATTATTCTGTATATTTGGCTTGTTCTTTACGGAGAGTTTTTATCGCTTTCAGACCGACATTACAGAGATCCGGCAGTTCGGAACAGTATACACTTCGGTGATCTGCACGTATTCATTCGGAGTGGCGAACCAAGTCATGTTGGAAAGAATACTGGTGGCGACAGGCCGCTCTCTCGGTTCAATGTTCTCATTGCTGACGGGAACGTTTGTAAACCTGATACTTGACCCGATCTTGATTTTTGGTTATTTCGGCATTCCAGCCCTTGGTATGAGAGGAGCTGCTATTGCAACAGTCGTGGCACAGTTTTCTGCGGCTGCCGTAGGGCTTATTTGTAATTTGAAGATGAATAAGGAAATCCGATTCTGTTTCGGTATGCTCAAACCACACGGAGATATGCTGAAAAGAATATGGAATGTAGGATTTCCCGCTGCATTGCAGCAGTCGATTGGCCCAGCGATGACATTTTTCATGAATCAGATCTTGCTCGGCTTTACCGCTGCGGCACCTGCTGTCTATGTCATCTATGTGCGTCTGCAGAGTATCGTGCTGATACCTGTCTGGGGATTAAAAAACACAGTAGTATCAATCATTTCCTATAACCTGGGAGCCGGAAAGCGAGAACGTATGAAAAAGACTATGTCTGTCTGTTTTGCCGCGACAATTTTGCTCACGCTTTTTGGCCTGCTGGTATTTCAGACGATTCCGGATCTGCTGTTGGCGCTGTTCAATGCGCAAAATGAGGTTTTGGAGATTGGGCGTGCAGCGCTTCACATATTCAGCTTTGTTTTCCCATTTTCCGGAACAACACTGATTTTTGGCTCCTATTTTCAGGCGCTGGGTCATAGCACCAAGACTTTGATCACCTCGTTGGCACAGTGTGGGATCATGTTGACGACTGCGACGTTTTTCTCACATGTCGGAACAGTTTATACGGTCTGGTATGCCTTTGTAATAACAGAGATCCTTGTGGCGGTATTGGCACTGCTGTTTATGCGTGTAGTATGGAAAAAGACGATACAGCCACTTCCAGACCTAAAATAAAATTCGGGAGGAACGGTACATGAAAAAATTATTATCATTTCTGCTTTGCGTCTGTCTTTTGCTGACCGTTACGGCTTGCGGCGGCGGGACAACGGATTCAGGATCTACTGGGGCAGAAAGCCCTGAAAGCGAGAGTAGTCAGCCTGATACAACTCAGCAGCCCGCCGGTGAGCCGGATGCCTCTGCTTCGCCCTCGGAGGCCGAGCCGGAACAACCGGCGGATGAAGATGAAGCCGCATCGGGTAGCAATATCCTTGTCTCTTACTTCTCTCTGGCCGGTGAGCAGTACGAGGTGGGCGTCATTGAAAAGGGAAACACCGAGATCGTGGCGGAAATGATTGCCGACGCCACCGG
>CANQCS010000087.1 GCA_947589745.1 uncultured Oscillospiraceae bacterium | reverse complement strand
ACCAGCACCCTGGCTGTGGGCGTCAACGGCGGTACCATCACGCTGACCACCGACGGCGCGGCGTTCGCCGATCCCGCGGCTGCAGCGAACTTCACCCTGTCTGACACCGCTCTGACCGTCACCGGCGTGGTGGTGAAGGACAAGACCGCCACTCTGACTGTCACCGGCACTCCCGCCGAGTCCGAGACGGTCACCGTGACGGTGAAGAAGGATGCCTTTGCGGCTGCCGAGGCCGACGCTTCCGTCAAGCTGAGCGTGTCCCTGTTCACCTTCGATTTCACCTTTGAAACCAGCATGGTGGAGGGCAAGCTCGTCCTGACCGTGGGGATCGAGGTCTATCTGCGGGGCAACCTGCTCTTGACCATTCCCGTGGAGATCCCCCTGAGCTAACGGTTAGGCCGTTCTGCAACAGGTTTTCCAGGCAATGCAAGAAGGCCGCCTGCCCGAGAGGGCAGGCGGCCTTTGCGTGTTGTAGTTTTTCTTAAATATGGGATGAATCAGTTGCAAAACCCCGGATATTGCAAAAATATCCGGGGTTTCTGGCACCCTTGACGCGATTCGAACGCGTGGCCTTCCGCTTAGGAGGCGGACGCTCTATCCTGCTGAGCTACAAGGGCATATTCCATTTTTCGAATTTTCCGGGAAGCGGCCTGACTGGTTCTTAACAACGGATCACTCGCCGGAGTCCCCGGCCAGCGTTCCTTATTATAGCCGAACCGGCCCGGATTGTCAACCATCCGCGTCGCTTCTTTCGGAAGAAAAGCGTCAACAACCCGGCCGCGGGGTCCGAGGCCGGGCCGTCCGCGCTCATCTCCCCCGCAGCTTCGTCAGCTCAATGGCCTCCTTGCCGGTAAGGTGTTCCACACGGATGCGCACCATGCACAGGCTGTCCCGGGACCCGGCAATGGCGGCATCCCGCGCCGCCCGTTCCGCCGTGGGGTGATACTTGTCCGCCAGCGCCTGGATGGCCGCAAGGCTCTCCTCACCCTCTGCCACCCCGGCGCGCCCGAAGGCAATGACGCTGCGGAAATAGGTCGTGTACTCCTCCGGCACCACCTGGTCCCGGTCGATGACACAGAAGGACACTTTGTCGCAGCGCCGGATGGCGTCCAGCTTGTGGCCGCTTTTGGCGCAGTGGAACCAGATGGCCCCATCCTCATACACATAGCTCAGCGGCACTGCGTAGGGATACCCCTCGTCCCCCAGCACCGCCAGGGTACCGGCGGTGTTGCGGCGCAGGATATCCTCGCATTCCTCGAAGGGCAGCTGCTGGCGGCTCCTCCGCATTGGCCGGAATTCCATGTTGTTCTCCCCCGATCTTTCGGTGTATCTGTCCCGCACCCGGCGGACATTTCCGCCGGATGCAACGGCATTGGCAGAGCTTTCTGCGTAGATACAGCATACCACAGGCAGGCGTGTTTGTCCATCATTTCCCGCACGGCGATATGGGAGAATCGTATTGGGAGAAGGACAGGAGTTAAAATTTCTCCCACACGGTTGCCTTTGGGCCGCAAAAGATGTACAATAGGATATATGATACGGATTCTGGCGGCTGCGGCGCGGCCTGAACGGGATAAACCGGAACAAACCGGGCCGCGCCGCGCAAAACATGGGAAGAAATCATATTGTTAAAGGATATCTGTTATGGAAGAAATCAAAAAAACCGCCATGGTGACGCTGGCCGGCCGGCCCAACGTCGGCAAATCCACGCTGGTCAACGCCCTGGTGGGCGAAAAAATCGCCATCGTTTCGCCCAAGCCCCAGACCACCCGGAACCGGATCTGCGGCGTGGTCAACAAGGGCGACACCCAGTATATTTTTCTGGACACGCCCGGCCTCCACCGGGCCCGGAACCGCCTGGGCGACTACATGGTGAACGTGGTCAAGAGCTCCGTGGCCGACGTGGACGCCGTGTGCCTGCTGGTGGAGCCCATCGCCAAGGTGGGCGAGCCGGAGCAGCAGCTCATCGACCGGATCAGAGAGGAGCACCTCCCGGCGGTGCTTGTCATCAACAAGATCGACACCGTGGAGAAGTCCGCCCTGCTGGAGGTCATGGCCGTGTACAGCGCGGCCTATAGGTTCGACGCCATCATCCCCATCTCCTCCCAGGAGAAGGACGGCCTGGACGTGCTGATGGAGCAGCTGGCCAAGTACGCCGAGGAGGGGCCCCAGCTCTTCCCCGACGGCATGACCACCGACCAGCCGGATCGGCAGGTGGTGGCGGAGATCGTCCGGGAGAAGCTGCTGCGGAACCTGGACAAGGAGGTGCCCCACGGCACCGCCATCGAGGTCACCCGGTTCACCCAGCGGGACAGCGGGGTCATCGACCTGGATGTGACCATCTACTGCGAGAAGAGCGGACACAAGGGCATCATCATCGGCAAGAACGGCGCCATGCTCAAGAAGATCAGCACCCACGCCCGGGAGGATATCGAGCGCTTCATGGGCGAGAAGGTCTACCTCCAGACCTGGGTGAAGGTCAAGGAGAACTGGCGGGACAACGTCAACTACGTCCGCGGCTTCGGCTACGACGACCAGTAACCGCAAAATATCCGATGACCGCGGGGCGGCACTTGCACCGGCCCGCGGTCCATGGTAAAATGGCTGATGACCGCCAATTTCCCCTCCACTTCCCAGACATAACCCGCCCCCGCCCCGCCCAAGATAAGGCGGGAGGGATGGAAGATGGACGACTACTGGGAGGACGGATATTGGAGAGAGGGCTATTGGGGCCTGTTCTGGGAGACCGGCGCGCCGGAGTTCTATCTGCTGCGTCAGGGCGGCGCGGCCATCAGCGAGGGGGAGACGGACACGCCTCTGACCCCCATCGGCGGCCAGCCGTAGCGCGGCCGCCTTACATAGAGGGAATGGTATGGCAAGAGAGCGCACCGTCGTCAAGGGCATCGTCCTCCGCAGCGTGGACACCAAGGAGAGCGACAAGATCCTCACCGTCCTCACCGCCGAACAGGGAAAGATCTCCGTGGTGGCCAAGGGGGCCCGCAGCCGCCGCAGCCGGGTCACCGCCGTGACCCAGCTCCTGGCCTACTCGGAGCTGACCCTCAGCGAGAGCCGGGGGTGGCAGTACCTCAGCGAGGGCAGCCCCATCGCCCTCTTCGACGGCGTCAAGAGCGACATCGAGCTGCTGGCCCTGGCCAGCTACTTCGCGGAGCTGGTGGAGGCGGCCTCCTACGAGGAGACGGAGAGCGGGCCGGTGCTGTCCCTGCTGCTGAACGCCCTGTACGCCCTGGGAGACCTGAAAAAGCCCCAGGAGCTGGTGAAGGCGGCCTTTGAGTGGAAGCTGACGGCCCTCATCGGCTTCGAGCCCCTGGCGGACGCCTGCGCCTACTGCGGCGTCCCGGACCCGGCGGAGCCCATGATGGACATTCGGGGCGGGGTGGTCTGCTGCAGGCGGTGCGGCAGGGGCAAGGGCCCCCTGATGCCGCTGTCGCCGGGGAGCCTGGCGGCGCTGCGGCGGGTGCTGTACGGCGACGTCAAGCGGCTGTACAGCTTCACCCTGGCCGGGGAGGACATGGCCCGGTTCGGCGCCGCCGCCGAGGCCTACGTCCATGCCACCCTGGAGCGGGGGTTCAAGACCCTGGATTTTTACAGAACGCTCCGCCCCGGCCAACCACAGCCCGGTCCGTATGAAAGGATAGGAGGGTAACCCCCCATGTTCCGCAGTCTGCACATGAAGCTGGTGTTGGTCCTGCTGCTGCTCATCACGTCGCTGATGACGGTGGTGGGCGCGTTTATGATGACCAGCATCACCGGCTTCTATATCGACCAGTTCTACCAGCAGGTGGACAGCGTCTTCGGGGACTCCGACCCCGCCAACAGCGAGTTCGTCAACGCCCTGCGGCGGGAGGCGGCGGACGGCGGCCCCCAGGTCCTCCAGGAGATGATCGAGGCCAAGGCCGGCGACCTGGGGCTCAACTCCAGCACCCGCAACTACTACATCCTGGACGGCCTCACCGGCGCGTTTCTCACTGGCTCCGACGACAAGGAGGGGTTCGAGACCATCCAGGCCACCGCCAACCTCCTCACCGCCCGCCGGAGCATCGCCCAGGGCGAGGAGGTGGTGGGCGACGAGAGCGACATCACCGCCGGCTACATGGACGTGGCCATCCCCATCACCGGGGAGAACAACTCCTACATCATCTACATCTATGACAACCGGAGCACCGTCAACGACCTGAACAGCCGCCTCTCCCTCATCATCGTCCAGGCGCTGCTGGTGGGGCTCCTGATTTCGGTGCTGCTCAGCTTCCTCCTGAGCAAGACCATGGTGGTGCCCATCGAGCGGCTCACCGAGGGCGCGGAGCGGGTGGCCGCCGGGGACTTCAGCGCGCCCATCTCCGTGGAGTCCACCGACGAGATCGGCATCCTCACCACCACTTTCAACGAGATGGCCACGGTCCTCCGGGATACCCTGGAGGACGTGGGCAACGAGAGGGACAAGCTGGACACCCTATTTCTCCACATGACCGACGGCGTGGTGTCCTTTGCCCGGGACGGCTCGGTGCTGACCAGCAACCCCGCCGCCAGCCGGATGCTGGGCCGGGAGGTGTCCTTCTACGACTACGACACCCTCTTCGGGGAGCAGTTCCCCCTGTCCACGGTGATGACCCTCCAGCGGCCCCGGTTCCTCTCCGGGGAGCTGACCGCCGGGGAGCGCATCCTGGAGGTGTACCTCTCCCCCCTGTCCGGCGGCGAGAGCGGCGGCGCCATCGCGGTGCTCCACGACGTCACCGCCCAGCGGAAGAACGACGAGATGCGCAAGGAGTTCGTGGCCAACGTGTCCCACGAGCTGCGCACCCCCCTCACTAACGTCCGCAGCTACGCCGAGACCATCCGGGACGACGAGAACATCCCCCGGGACATGGAGAACAGCTTTCTGGATATCATCATCAGCGAGACGGACCGGATGACCCACATCGTCCAGGACCTGCTGACCCTCAGCCGCCTGGACTCCGGGCGGAGCGACATGAAAATGGAGCGCTTCTCCATCCGCAGCGCCCTGGACAGCGTCTGCCGGGCGGTGGAGCTGGACGCGAAGCACCACGGCCACACCCTGGTGCGGGAGTACAATGCCGCCCTGCCCATGATCGAGGGGGACCGCAGCCGCATTGAGCAGGTGCTGATGAATGTGGTGGGCAACTCCATCAAGTACACCCCCGACGGCGGCACCATCACGGTGGACGCCGGCGTGGCCTCCGGCAAGGTGTGGATCGAGGTGTCCGACACCGGCATCGGCATCCCCAGGAAGGACCGGGAGCGGATCTTCGACCGGTTCTACCGGGTGGACAAGGCCCGGTCCAGGGAGAGCGGCGGCACCGGCCTGGGCCTCTCCATCGCCCGTGATATCGTGCTGCGCCACCACGGCACCATCGCCCTGGGGGAGCACGACGGCCCCGGCACCACCGTGCGGATCGTTCTGCCCATCCGGCAGGAGGGGGAGGCCGGGAATGGGGAATAAGCGGCTCGTCAATTTCGTCCAGGACGTGGTCCTGGTGCTGCTGGCCCTGTCGGCGGTCTTTCTCTTCTCCCGGCTGCCTGTGTTCCCCCGGGACCTGGCCATCCGTTTCCAGGACCTGCTGGCGTCCGGCCAGCCGTACTCCGAACAGGATGAGGCCAAGGGCCTGGACCAGGTATTCCCCGCCGTCCACCTGGCCGTCACCGGGGAGAGCGAGTACGGCCGCTGTGTGCGGTTCTGCGCCGGGCCGGAGGACGGCCTGCTGCGGCAGTTTGTCCCCCTGTTCCGGGAGGCCCTGGGCTCCGCCGCCGAGGTGGGGGCCACGGCGGAGCGGACCCTGCGGCAGGCCCTTAGCGCCCCCAGCCTGTACCTGGACCTTACGGAGGAGCTGCCTCTGCCGGTGGTCAGCGCCTGGCTGGAGGCGGAGAGCGAATTTGACCGCCCCGTCTGCGCCCTGGCCCTCTGCGCCGGGGAGGGGGACAACGCGGTCCTCTATCTGCGGAGTGAAAACGGGGACGTGTTCCGGTACTACACCGCCCTGCCCGCCTCGGCGGTGCTGGAGCTGTGCGAGGCCTATCCCCCCAACGGCGGCCGCTTCGCCTTTGAGAGCGAGGGCGCGGACCTGCCGCCCTATGTGATTCTGCCGGCGGATACCGGCGAGGTGCCCACGGTCCTCTCCTCCCTGCCCGCCGGCGCCACCGCCTATAACCTGCTGACCGCCCTGGACTTCAACGCCCACACCCTCTCCCGCTACACCGAGTCCAGCGGCGTGGAGGTGGTGGAGGAGTCCCCCCGGACCCTCCGCATCAGTCCCGACGGCAGCGTCAGCTTCTCCAACCGGGGAGAGGCCTCCCCGGCGCTCTACCAGGTCCCCGCCGCCGGGGACGCCCCCACCGCCCTGGAGGCGGTACGCGCCGCCCAGAGGCTGGCCCAGGCGCTGGAGGAGGGGACAGACGCCTCCCCGCTGTATCTCCAGGCCGTGGAGGAGACGGAGGACGGCTGGCTGGTGCGGTTCCGCTACCAGGTGGACGGTGTCCCGGTGTTCTTCTCCGACGAGGCGGACGCCCTGTCCGTCAGCATCTCCGGCAAGGCCGTCACCGCGTTCACCTACCGAAGCAGGAGCTACCTGATGGGGACGTCGTCCTCCCTGCTGCTGCCCGCCGCCATGGCTGCCGCCATTGCGTCCGAGGAAGGTGGCGGTGGCCTGTCCCTGGGCTATGTAGACAGCGGCACCGGCACCCTCTCCGCCCAGTGGCTTCCCTATTGAACCTATTAAAAAGCGGAGAAACAGAACAGAACGCGGTACGCAGTACGATTCCAGCCATATACGGAAATCTATCAATTGCGTAGTGGAACGGAGCAACCAGCAGTCGGACAACGGCCAAACCGACCAGCGCACCCAATGTGTCCGTGCACCAGCGCTTCCATCTCCTTGGGGACATACTGAAACAGCCGCTTCGCCTCATACACGGACCCCGGCGCGGTTTAGACCAAACCAACCGCAGGGTGAGCGCAAAACTAAAAAAATAATGAGGAAGGATTTTTAAGAAAACCTTGGTTTTCTTAAATGCCCTTTTGGTGACTTTTCCGGCACGGGAAAAGTCACCGGGGGATAGCAGGGACCGAAGGTCCCTACCCAGACCCGGTGGGGGCGGAGCCCCCACACCCCCAGTCCGTGATACCAGAAGCAACATCATTTACGATAGAACAGAGGAGAATCACCATGGCAAAAGACAGCAAGAATCTGACCAAGACCGCCACCGTGGCCAACGACAAAAAGCAGGCCATCCAGACCGCCATGAGCCAGATCGAGAAGATGTACGGCAAGGGCTCCATCATGCGTCTGGGCGACCACATGAACCAGCTGAACGTGGAGAGCATCTCCACGGGTTCCCTGGCGCTGGACCTGGCGCTGGGCATCGGCGGCGTGCCCCGGGGCCGCATCGTGGAGATCTTCGGGCCCGAGTCCTCCGGCAAGACCACCCTGGCCCTCCACATCCTGGCCCAGGCCCAGAAGCAGGGCGGCGAGGTGGCCTTCGTGGACGCCGAGCACGCTTTGGACCCCACCTACGCCCGCGCCCTGGGCGTCAACATTGACGACATGCTGATCTCCCAGCCGGACACCGGCGAGCAGGCCCTGGAGATCACCGAGGCCCTGGTCCGCTCCGGCGCCATCGACGTGGTGGTGGTGGACTCCGTGGCCGCCCTGGTGCCCCGGCAGGAGATTGAGGGCGAGATGGGCGACAGCTACGTGGGCCTCCACGCCCGGCTCATGAGCCAGGCCCTGCGGAAGCTGGCGGGCGCCATCAACAAGACCCACTGCATCGTGGTGTTCATCAACCAGCTCCGCGAGAAGGTGGGCGTCATGTACGGCAACCCGGAGGTCACCACCGGCGGCCGGGCGCTGAAGTTCTACGCCTCGGTCCGCATCGACGTGCGCCGGGTGGAGACCCTGAAATCCGGCGGCGAGGTCATCGGCAACCGCACCCGGGCCAAGGTAGTCAAGAACAAGATGGCGCCCCCGTTCCGGGAGGCGGAGTTCGATATCATGTACGGCGAGGGCATCAGCCTGCTGGGCGAGCTGATCGACCTAGGCGTGAAGCTGGACCTGGTGCAGAAGTCCGGGTCCTGGTTCGCCATGGGCGACACCCGCCTGGGCCAGGGCCGCGACGCCGCCAAGCAGTACCTCAAGGACAACCCGGCGGTGGCCGACAGCCTGGAGGCCGCCATCCGCCAGAACTTCTTCAAGCTGATGAGCACCCAGTCCCAGATCGCCGCCAAGGCGGCGGGCCGGGCGGTGGATGTCAGCGCCGAGGATTTTGACGACGAGGACGACGCCTGATGCGCGTGGTGGAGGTCAAGCCCTCTGTGCGCAAGAAAGGCCGGTTTCTGGTAAAGCTGGAAGGGGGGGATCTGCTCCGCGTCACGGAGGAGGAGGTCCTCCGCTTCGCCCTGCGTCCGGGCCTGGAGCTGACGGAGCCGGAGCTGGAGGCGCTGCGGGCCTCCGCCAAGGTGTCCTCCGCCAAGGTCCAGGCGGCCAACATCATCGGCAGCCGGGCCCTGTCCAAGAAGGAGCTGACCCGCCGGCTGGTGAACAAGGGCGCGGAGGACACGGACGCCCAGGCAGCGGCGGACTGGCTGGAGGACATCGGGGCGGTCAACGACGAACAGTACGCCGCCATGGTGGCCCGCCACTACGGTGGGATGGGCTACGGCCCCGCCAGGGTAAAAGAGGAGCTCCGCCGCAGAGGGGTGGACCGGGCGCTGTGGGACAGCGCCCTGGCGGAATTGCCTCCGGCGGAGGAGGCGCTGGACACCCTCATCCGGAAGAAGTCCCGGGGGGACCTGTCGGACCCGAAAGAAGTGAAGCGCGTCAGCGACGCGCTTCTGCGGCGGGGATTTGCCTGGCCCCAGGTAAAGGATGCACTTCGTCGGTATACCGAACTCGAAGAAGATTAGCAGCATAGGAATGCTGTGCCCTTCGGTGCCGGGGAAAGGGGCCTCCGGCCCCTAGCGGGTCCTGGTAGGGACCTTCGGTCCCTGCTGACCCTGGGTTACTTTTTGTGCAAACAAAAAGTAACCAAAAAGTTGCTTAAGGGGCTGGGGCCCCTTAAGAATCCCCGGGGAGGACGGTTAAGGGCAGATGGATGGTGGAACTAGGGGCCAGGGAAAGCATTCATCGGTACTGCTGTGTTGTTTTTCCGTAGTCTTACTGCCGGTTGCTCCGTTCCACTACGCAATTGATAGATGTTTCTTGTCGGGTCGTATACGGAAATCTATCCCTTGCGTAGTGGAACGGAGCAGTACGCAGTCCGATGCAGGCCGTATACGGAAATCCATCAATTGCGTAGTGGAACGGAGCAACCAGCAGTACGACAACGTAAAAAACGACCAGCGCACCCAATGAGCCCCTGCCCCAGCGCTTCACTCTCCTTGGGGACATAGTAAGGTAGCCGCTTCGCCCAATACACGGGACCCGGCGCGGTTTAGACAAAACCAGCCAAAGGGCGAGCGCAAAACTAAACAAAAAAATAAGGAAAGATTCTCAAGAAAACCATTCCTGGTTTTCTTGAGTGCACTTTTGGTTACTTTTCCTGCAAGGGAAAAGTAACCCCGGGTGTGGGGGCGGAGCCCCCACGACCTTCCGGGGGCCGCAGGCCCCCGGTCCCCCCTGCGCATATCTGTAAGAAAAGGATTCTGACCTGATGGCAAAGAAGAAGTCCCCCGACCAGGGACCTAAAAAAGTAAATAATCCCAATGTTATGGGCCTCCACGCAGCGGTATTGGAGCAGGGCATCACCGATATCCTGGAGACCAATTTCATGCCCTACGCCATGTCCGTCATCGTCTCCCGGGCCATCCCGGAGATCGACGGCTTCAAGCCCTCCCACCGGAAGCTGCTGTACACCATGTACAAGATGGGCCTGCTCACCGGCGCCCGGACCAAGTCCGCCAACATCGTGGGCCAGACCATGCGCCTCAACCCCCACGGCGACGCCGCCATCTACGACACCATGGTGCGCCTCAGCAAGGGCTACGGGGCCCTGCTGCACCCCTTTGTGGACAGCAAGGGCAACTTCGGCAAGGTGTACTCCCGGGACATGGCCTGGGCCGCCAGCCGGTACACCGAGGCAAAGCTGGCCCCCATCTGCCAGGAGCTGTTCCGGGATCTGGACCAGGACGCGGTGGATTTCGTGGACAACTATGACAACACCATGAAAGAGCCGTCGCTGCTGCCCACCACCTTCCCCAACATTCTGGTCTCCGCCAACCTGGGCATCGCCGTGGGCATGGCCTCCCAGCTCTGCGGGTTCAACCTGGGGGAGGTCTGCGACGCTACGGTGGCGTTCCTGAAAAATCCCAACTGCGACCTGAGCTCCATTCTGCTGGGGCCGGACTTCCCCACCGGCGGGGAGTTCCTGTACGACGCCGCGGCGCTGGATGAGGTCTACCGCACCGGGCGGGGGTCCCTGCGCCTCCGGGGCAAGTACCGGTATGTGAAGGCGGAGAACGTCATCGAGATCTACGAGATCCCCTACACCACCACCACCGAGGCCATCATGGACAAGGTGGCGGAGCTCATCAAGGCCGGGAAGCTCAAAGAGGTCAGCGACATGCGGGACGAGACCGACCTGAACGGCCTCAAGCTGGCCATCGACCTGAAGCGGGGCGTGGACCCGGACAAGCTGATGGCCAAGCTCTTCAAGGCCACTCCCCTCCAGGACTCCATCGTCTGCAACTTCAACGTGCTTATCGCCGGGATGCCCAAGGTCATGGGGGTGCGGGAGCTGCTGGAGGAGTGGTGCGCCTGGCGGACGGAGTGCGTGCGGCGGCGGATCTACTTCTCCCTGGGCAAAAAGAAGGACAAGCTGCACCTGCTCAAGGGCCTCAAGCGCATCCTGCTGGACATCGACAAGGCCATCCGCATCATCCGGGAGACCGAGGAGGAGGCCGAGGTGGTGCCCAACCTGATGATCGGCTTCGGCATCGACCAGATCCAGGCGGAGTTCGTGGCGGAGATCAAGCTGCGGAACATCAACAAGGAGTATATCCTCAAGCGGGTCCAGGAGGAGGAGGCCCTCCGGGACGAGATCGACGACCTGGAGGACCTGGTGAACAACCAGAGCCGCATCAGGAAAGTGGTGGTCAGCGAGCTGGAGGCGGTGAAGAAGAAGTACGCCGAGCCCCGGAAGACCGCCATCGTCTACGAGCACGAGATCGAGACTTTCGACGAGGCCGAGGACCTGCCGGACTACCCGGTGACCGTGTTCCTCTCCAGGGGCGGGTACTTCAAGAAGATCACGCCCCAGTCCCTCCGGGTGGCGGACACCCAGAAATACAAGGAGGACGACGGCCCCAGCCAGTCCTTCGAGGCCACCAACCAGGCCGAGGCCATGTTCTTCACCAGCAAACAGCAGGTGTACAAGGCCCGGCTCAGCGACTTCCCTGACACCAAGGCCAGCGCCCTGGGGGACTACCTGCCCAGCAAGCTGGGCATGGACCCGGAGGAGGCGGTGGTGGGCATGGTGCTGCCGGGGGACTACAGCGGCGCGCTGCTGTTCTTCTTTGAAAACGGCAAGGCGGCCCGGGTGGACCTGAGCGCCTACGCCACCACCTCCAACCGCCGGAAGCTCACCGGCGCCTACAGCGACAAGAGCCCCCTGGCGGCCATGCTGTACCTGAAGGAGGACCGGGAGCTGGCGGTGTACTCCAGCGAGGTCCGGGCGCTGATCTTCAACACCGCCCTCCTGGCCCCCAAGTCCACCCGCTCCACCCAGGGCGTCCAGGTGATGACCATGAAGCCCAAGTTCAGGCTCACCGAGGTCCGCACCCTGGAGGACAGCTCCATCACCAACCTGGGCCGCTACCGCTGCCGCAGCCTCCCCGCCGCCGGGGCCCTGCTCCGGGAGGAGGACGGGGACAACAAGCAGATGCGGCTGCTGTAACACAGTTCCATTCCCTCTGGCAAGAGAGATCAAAACGCCCTCAAGTCAAAAGGCTTGGGGGCGTTTCCTTATCCTTTTTTGAAAGAAAGCGGTTTCGACGAATCGGTCCCGCATCACATGCGCCTCGCGGAGTTTCGCCCGACGGCGAAACAGGCACCGCCGCCCACACCTCCGCATAGGATAGGAACGGACGCGGGGCCCACACCGCCCCGCCGTCCCATCCCAGCGCGGCGGTCCGCGCCGCGCCAATGAAATACAGGGAGGAACGTTCCCTATGCGATACAACTGCGATCCCTGCGGCGGCCGTCCCGACAGCGGTCCCGGCTGCTGTGAGCCGGAGCCCTGCTGCGTGCCCGGTCCCCGCGGTCCCAGAGGTCTCCCCGGCCCCATCGGACCCCAGGGTCCTGCCGGTCCGGTTGGTCCTATGGGTCCCGTAGGTCCCGTTGGTCCTATGGGCCCTGCCGGTCCCCAGGGCGCTACCGGGGCCACTGGCGCAAATGGTCCTGTCGGGCCCACCGGTCCCCAGGGCCCCGTAGGACCTGTCGGAGCTACCGGCGCGACCGGTGCCACTGGTGCTGTCGGACCCCAGGGTCCCACCGGGCCTACCGGTCCCGCTGGCCCTGCTGGCGCGACCGGTGCCACTGGTGCCACCGGTGCGGTCGGGCCGCAAGGCCCCACTGGCCCCCAAGGTCCTGTCGGCCCTGCTGGGCCCACGGGCGCAACTGGTGCCACCGGCGCTGCTGGGCCCACTGGTCCTACCGGGCCTGTCGGACCTGTTGGCGCTACCGGTGCCACTGGCGCGACCGGTGCTACTGGCGCTGCCGGACCTATCGGCCCCACCGGTCCTACCGGTCCTGTCGGGCCTGTTGGTGCTACCGGTGCCACCGGCGCTACTG
>CANQCS010000086.1 GCA_947589745.1 uncultured Oscillospiraceae bacterium | reverse complement strand
TACTCCTCGCTGGCATACTTCTCAGCGAACTCATCTTCCTCGATGGTGACGTACAGCGTCTTCAGATACGCTTTGACGCCGCGCTTCTCGTTGCGGGTGCCTTCCTGCATGACCCAGTTATAGGGCTGGATCACCACATCCGCGTTGCGGATCTCAGCGATGTCAAGGGAAGAGACGGACTCCTCATCCAAAGTTGTCCGATTCCGCCGAGTGAGCAGAACGACCTTGGGCGGATATTTGTTGAAGCTGACCGCGACCTGAAGATAGTAACGAGGCGCGTCATCCCCTTCACGGGGAGCCAGCATACGAACGTTCCAGCCGGCATCGATGAGATTCTTGGCATCATCCGGGTCGTCGATCGTGACACAGAAGTTTCTCTGTCCGGCCCGGTTGTACTTATCTTCACGACCGGAGAAGTTCCGGAAGGGACCGCCCATGATATGGGCATTCTCAATGATGAGACTGTTGTTGACTCTGTTCGGCATTGCTTAAATGCTCCTTTCAAAATATATCATTTTATGTAGATCAGCAAAGTAACTTAGCCGTGACGCTCTCTTTATTTGTCGTGAGAGTCACGGTTCTCCTGGTAACAGGCGTCCAAAGCGTCTCTAAAAATATCCGTCATACGAACACCAATACTTTTCAGATATTGCAGCTTCTCCCAATCCTCGTTATCCAGCCTGATCCGATACTGGCGAATCTTGGGACATTCACTTCTTGGCCTTCCCCTTCCCATGCGCTCACCTCACATCAAACAACTTGCCGTCTTCACTCCATGGAGGTTCAGAATCATTCCAAGGCGGAGTTCCGTCATTTTCCGCAGGCGGTTTATCCGATACGAACCACTCCAAATCGCCATATTGAGAGATAGCATCGGCGGCATCATTTACCAGCTGGTCGTAATAGGACCGGTCAATGTCGTCCTGCTTTTCGAGCACTCTGACCTTTTCGGATTCCAGCCAGCGATACCCCTTGGACCCGGTAGCAGCGGCATAACTCTTTTCGCCGGTTTTGGCATTCACATTTTCACGCATAAGTAGACCGCCGCCACAGCCCGGCTTGATGGGACAGAACTGACCGACTTTTCCCACGAAAATATAATTGTGGCCATCGGCGATGATCTTTCCCAGACGCTCCAATTCCTGGCATTCCTCCGTCATCGGGTCACTCAGCTTGGATACACCCCCAAGGTCCTTCAGGAGCTTTGCATACTGCTTTTCTTCGACTGTCACATCCGGCAGATTCTCATTCATGTCGAGATATAGCGCGCTGCTGACAGACTTGGTCTCGCACATGTCCTCAAAGCAAATATCTTCCTTACTGAAGAGCTTCTTGAACACATAGGGGATCTGGAACTGCGTCCCGGTGGCCGTCCACTCACCGGCGTGCTTGCCATCCTTGTACTTGGCGATGTAGACGGCGTCATTCACGAGACACATCCGGTCATAAGTAGCCTCATGCTCGAAGTTATAGCCGTACATCTTGCCGTAGTCCATGACGAACTGAATAATCTCCGGCGTGGCGTTTGGGATCTTGATGGAATCCGTCTTGATGTGGGCAACCGTAAAACCGCGCTTCTGGACCTCGTGTTTGAGGTTGATCATAAACAGGGCTCCACGCTTGGCGACGATGTTGTCCTTGTTCCGCTTGTCACGGAATGCGTTATCAAAGCCGGCCGAGGTCAAGCCATAGACCGAGTTAATAGCAATCTTCAGAGCCTGCGCCAGATCGGAAGCGGCCTCCTCGTCCGTCAGATACTTGGCCAGAGCGCCGTTCAGCATCTTCTTCGCTTTGTCGAAATCTTTATGCTTGATGGCGATACGAGCATCGCGGATTTCTTGGAATCGCTTGGTGTAGGTTGGACCGAAGAGCTCCTCGGCAATGATAGAAGACGGATGCATAGACGCAATGTCCAGCAGAGCAATATCAGTGTACATACCTGGCTCTGCATAGACATAGCCACCCTCGCCGACCTCCTCGCCACGATAAGTAGATTTCCCAGCCTCATATTTGTACCCCGGGAAGATGGGCCGTTTCTTTTTATCGAATGCTGTGAATTGATCGAACTCCGGTTCTCCCATCGTAAACGGAAGATCACTATCCGGATCATAGATCTGGGAAACGTCTCCCATATCTCGATAGTTGAACTGATCTTGAGGTGTCCTTGCGCCTCCAAATATAATTCTGGTGGTCAGGCTGTTGGTCGTGTCGTTGACGCTCATCCCGGCCACGTCCGCCAAAGTCTCTCTGGTCACGAAATCCGCCTTGCGAGCATGAAATACGGCCTCGGTCGCATAGACATCATTGTCGCAGTATTCCGCAACCTTTTGCCACATGTCTTCCGATACCGGTTGATCCCAGGGAAGGCCAAGCTCCTGATGGTGAATACCGAGCTCGATCTCCCACTTTTTTAGGCTCTGCTTCTTGGAACAGAAGTCGAACACATCTGTATAAGACACGTTGTAAGCCTCACCAAAGAAACAGTTGTTGCTCTTAGGCTTTTTCTCACTGCCGATGATCTTCTGCGAGAGATTGTAGAGCTGCTCATTGGTGTAACCCATCAGGCGGGCATAAAGGATGTGGTTATCGTACCGCCGGCAGTTAAAACCGACCAGACGGAACTTCATCAGCCTTTCGATATCCTGTGGGTTTGGATTGATCATCCGAACCGTTTTCAGGCATCGTCCACTCCGAAGTCGCTCCAGATACTCCTCAATGGACGAAATATCAGGCTCGACGAATTTCCAGTTGACCAGGAACAGGTTAGGGAACACCTCCACGTCATAGAAGACCATTTTTGCGTCCTCATTCGAGGCCGGAGGCGCGTTTTCCGCCGACTTGAACGGCATCTTGTTGACGAGTTTGATGCAGTAATCGGCGCTGTGCGTACTGTTGGCCGCAAAGGCCAGAATGGCGTTTCGCATATCAGTGACATCGTAAACCAAGCCGCTTTCATATGCATCCGTCAGAATTTTGTGGATAAAGTCGATACTCGGCTTAGTGTTGGCGTGGATCTCTTTGTTGAGATTCCGCTTGATCTGTTCTCTAAGCCCCTTCTCGCTCTGTACCACTTTGGTATTTACCACCTTTTTTTCTCCTTTCAATGGCAGACCAGAGCTGATCGTAGCGATAGGCCGGTCGTTACATTTGGTCAGTTTCCGGCGAAGCGAGCTGTTGCCCGTCGAGACCTTGAGCTCGATATGGTCCTCGATGATACGGCTCAGCTTCTTTGGATCGCCGGAATAAATGTAATGCAAATGGATGCCGCAGCCGCTTTTGCTGACTTCCGCATAGGTGGGCGGCCATTTGCTCGCTGCCTCCAAGTTTCGCTCGAACGACTTGCCTCCCTCGTCATCCGGAATATCGAAGTCGATCACGATATGATTTTCCGGTACTTTGACATAGTGAAGCTTTGTCGGATCAAGCTGCCCCAGCGTCTGCTCTACTTTTTCCCATTTACGCAGCGGTGTGCCGGCCGGGCTCGCATATTGAGCCGGACAGTCGGCACACTCCTTGTCAAATATCGAAGTCACAGCATCGGTAAACTGGATCGTATAGCGTTTCGGTTCCTGCTTCTCAGACACCGGCTGGACCTCGAACTTCTCCGTCCGAAATCCCGAATAGTAGCTTCGGACCCTGGTCCCGTCGTCAAAGCAAAACCGCTCGCTGTACTCACGAAAATAGTTTCTGAGTTCCTCCTTGAACGCTCTCTGACTGAGAGGATACATGACCTTGGCTTCCTCATTATAAGTCTTGTACATTTCCCAGGCGGCTTTCAGAGAAGTCCCGTTTTCACGAGCGAACACAGGATAGGAGTCCACGATGTAGTTGTAGAAGTCATTGGAAGCGCCCAACATGGCAATGGGCGTATAATCGTCGTAATACCCCGGGTCCTCCAAATATACTTCCTGACAGTGGTAAGCTATGGAGCCGAGCTCGAAGTCGATCTGCTTCATGATGGTCTTGTACTCCCGGGGGTCCAGCTTATCTCCCGTCAGCGATACGTCAATCAACCGCCGGATCAGGCCGGACTTGGCATCCGTGATCTTGACAGGCTTGTTGGTCCCCATGAAGAGAAAAGCATTGAAGCGATTGGCATAGGTCGCTTTGAATTTCTCGTTGACCGTCATCAGCTCATGCGAAACCAGACTGTTCAATCTGGTGTTGTCTTCAATCCGGCTAAGATCACCATCATGCTGAATCGCCACAAGAGGATTACGCTTAAATGCCTCCAACGCAAAAACATTGCTGGATGAACCCAAAGCCTTTGCGTCAAATACATCACAATATCCCTCGAAAAGCTTCTGAATGATGTTCAGCACCGTGGATTTACCGGTTCCGGCCGCACCGTAGAGGACCATGAATTTTTGCAGCCTTTTGGAATCTCCCGATACGACCGAACCGATACACCATTCGATTTTGTGACGCTCCTCCGGAGAATACAAAACATCCATCAGCCGGTCATAGGCGTCCCGTTCTCCGTCCTCCAAGGGGTAACTAAGTGTCTTACTTGCGTAATCTCTCTTTCCTGTTTCAACATTGGAAAATATCAGTTTCTCGTCCAGCATGTGAAACTGATCCTTCTTCTGCTTCTGGCAGTAGCGATGCCAGGTATCGATCATACCGGTCTCGGCATCCCATAAATGAAGGATCTTTGTGCTAGTGCCATCAAATCGGTTGCGATTTGCTTCCGC
Source organism: uncultured Oscillospiraceae bacterium (assembly GCA_947589745.1). Lineage (GTDB taxonomy): Bacteria > Bacillota > Clostridia > Oscillospirales > Oscillospiraceae > Pelethomonas. Next base: position 8,169 of record CANQCS010000086.1, on the reverse strand, counting down.
GTATCGGTCAAGCTCACGGTCGATCAGGTCGATCGCATCCTGCTCATCTGTCGACCATAATCCCCGTTCCTCGATCCAAATCGCGTAGAAGTCGCCTCCGCGGATCATAAGATCGTTCGACTTCTTGACGATAAACCTGGGGTAGATCTCGACGATACCGCGCTTGCCGCTGCGCGTTGAAACCATCAAGAAATCCAGCATCCGGCAGTTACTCCTCGTCTTCGCAGTTTTCGAGTTTCTTTACCCTGACGCTGAGATTATAGATCTGCTCCTCCAGCTTCTTCCGTTGATAAGCTTGCACCGCAACCAGACCGGTGATAGCAGCGCAGGTAATGGAGAGATGCTTCTGATTCTTGATGAGTTTGTTGAATATGTCTCGCTGCATAACCATGGTTCTGCTGAACAAGTCGGCAAGATCGACCCAGTCGTTCAGGAAAACATCGTGCAATTTGATCTTTCGCACAGTTACAGGCTCCCTTCGTTGATTATTTCATTGAGATAGCAGTTCATCTGGTACCAAATTTCAATGCTGCGCATATCTCGCATAGGATCGTCGACGGTGAAGAGACCGCCCTCGCCATTCCTGCGATATTTGTGATCCAAAAAGCGTTGCAGAATATCATACACACGCTTCCTGTCATACCGTTTATCTGTCATGGAGCCCAATCCCAAACTGACCAGCATGGCCCAGAACCACTGGCCGGTTCGATTGCCAATATCGGGATTGTCCATGATATGTTCCTCACAGCGAATGGCGAGAGCGATCATCATCTCCAGAATGCTGCATGGACGGTCATCCAGGAATGCGGCGATCATACTGTCGTCGTAAGAGTGCTCGCGACCGAACCGATATCTAAGCTCGATGCCGTCTTCGCACCGGTTGCCGTCCATCGGAATCGTATAAGTAAATTCTGTATCGTACAGCTGGACGAATAGCTTACGATAGGACTCGTAATATCGGTCATCGACCACGAGCTGATACATCCAATCGAAATATCGATCGATTAGCTCGTTTTTGGTCAAGTTTTAGCCTCCTTTTCCAGAATCTTTGAGGATCTCATAGTCGCAGCGCTTAGCGTCATTTCGGACGTATACCGAGTCCTCCTCGTACTCACCGAAATGAGAGAGCGCATCGCCCACGATCTCCTCGATGTTGTCGATCTCCTCGCCATCCTCATCCGCCAAGACCCCGTCCGCATAGTAGGTCAGGCTGATTTGGGCGTACTTGTCAAGCTCCCCAAATTCATAAGGAGGGATGACGTAAGGAGCATCCGCACGAAACTCTTCGGGCACCGCCTCGGACTTAGACGGGACGACCGTGCTGGAATAGTCTGTGTAACCAGCATCTTGTAACTTCCGTGTATACGTTTTGATGGCCTCCTCATCTCGAACTGTCTCGTTTTCCGGAGCCGCCGGCGTTTCGACTGGAATATCATTGCTGACCTTTTTCTCACGCTTGGCATAGACCTCTTTTACAGAGTCGATCTCTTCCTGCGCGATACGGGCGTATTTCTCCTTGGCATAATACCAAACGACTGCTCCTCCGGCAGTAACCCCGGTCGCAAAGCCCAGCAGGGCACTCAGCTTACTGTTCATCGTCATTCTCCTCTTCGTCCTGGATGCTCATAACGGTCATGGCGAGGCCACCAAAGAGCAGCGCCGCGCTCAGCAGAATACCGCCGGTGATGTGGCGTTTCCGCTTGGTGTCGAGTACGTAATCCAGCATGGAGACCAGATTTGCAAATCCCTCCACGTCGCTCACCTCACGATGCAAGGATGGCAACGCCACTGACGAGACACAGTCCGGAGACGGCAGCAAGGGCATAGGAGAGTAGGGGACGTAGAAATTTCTTCATGGTGATGACCTCCTTAATCGTAACTTGAGAAATAGTGATTTCCTACTTGGAATAACGGCGTGCCGTATTGGCTGTACCGTCCGGTTCTGAAAAATATCACGTCGAAATTAGTACGATCCTCCAGCTCTTCTCGCACTAAATTGACCAGTTCCTCTTGAACGCAGCATCGGTCTACCCGACCGTTCCACATGGAACTGAACTGATTTTTCTGATAGATCACCTCGCTGATCGTATCGGGAAATTCCTTATCACAGTCAACGCGGTTCAGAACCGTATCGATAACAAGGCGCTGACCGTCCTCCGGTTCGCCTTCCGCTTCTGCCATGGTCAGCAACGCCAAAAGCTCGATCTCTTCCTTTGAAATATCAGGTTCTTCCTCGATCACGTTCGCGACAGGAATCGGCGGCTTGACTGGTACAGATTCGTCTACCAAATAGACCGCCACAGGCGTAGCAGCCATTTGCGCCGACGAAGGCGCACGGTCAAGGTTTCGGGCTTCCACCAGTCGAAAGGAACACATCATGGCCAGTGCCAAGAAAATCGCAATCTTTTTCATGGCGCGACCCTCAAATAAACTGGTGGTCAGCGATGTAGTCCAGAATATCGCCACTGGCGTTGAAGTCGAGCCAAATTGCCGGCTCATACCCATTGACGAAATCCCGATTCTTGGAACGATAGGCATTGAAGATTCCAAAGTCCACATAGTTGTCTCCGACAGGATTTTTGGGATCATAAATCCAGCCGACAACAGCTCCGGCCTTGGTCCGCGGGAAGTTGAGCAGGTCATATACTTCATTAAGGAAGAGGTGTCCTCGGGCCTGAAGCATATCGTTGGCCTGGCTTTGCCGGGCTTTCAGATAGAACAGATTCTGCTCGGCGTCCTTAATCCAATCGGGATGAGTCTCATCGAAGCATTTGGCATAAGGACTGAGCTTGGTAGGATCAAAGCCGTCCTGCACAACATCAGCGGTCTCTTTGAGTGTCTGCTCCTGGCCGTTCTCATCCACGATCTTCTTCTCGACCTCCTGGGCTTTGACGTTATAGCGCAGTTCCTTCTCGATATGCTCCCCAAAACGGTCGAGGACTCGGTTGCGGTATTCCTTGAAGGACTTGCACACCTCCGCATAAGCAGCCGCCAGAGCTACATTCCGCTTCTTCATGATCTTATGGCCGGCCAAGATGCTGGTTACTGACAGTACACCCAGCGTAACAGAAGGTGCATAGAGCTTGATATACTTCACGCCGGTCTGGATGCGGACGATGGATACGTCTTTCTTATAGTCATCCTCGCTATAAGATTCGCCAGCATTGGTCACGCCCTTGGCTTCGGCCTCTTGGAGAGTATCCAAGGTCTCTTTGGTCTCCTCTTTGACCTTGCAGGCTTTGACCGTAGCCTTGCAGGCCAGAATAGCGCCGCCCACGCCGCTGATGATCCCGAAAGCGACAAGGATTTCGGGACTCTTCTTCTGGATCTGGAAATGGGCCTTATGGAAGGTCCGGATCACGGATTTCTTCACGTTTGTTACGATCTGATTTTTTTTCATAGTTGCAGAAAACTCCTTTTCATTTAGTCGATTTCGTCATTGATTTCGCGCATATATTCGAGGTATTCGTCTTCGGTGGCAAACAGCATCCATCTGCCGTTCACCCATCCCATATATCCGCTGGACACGAGATAGCCGCGCATAGCAGTCCCTCCTCAGTCGATCTGGACAGTTCTCGGAAGCTGCAAAATATACCCTTCGCGGATGCGGATGATCTTAGAGCCGCGAAGGTCCGCCCAGCCATACTTGTTGGCCGTATACCCCCGGCAGGTGACGCCGGCCAAGTCGTACAGATCAGCCACACTGACAAAGTTGTACTGGCTCAGCGCTTCGTCCATCTGTTCCAATACGAGCTCAGCATCGCCGCGGGTCTCAAATATAATGTCGTCGTACTCGAAGCCGCCAAGTGCTCTCGGACGGCTGTAATCTCGCCGGTCGTCCCGACGGTCATCGTAGTAACGCTGATAGGAGATCGTCGAACTGGTTGACTTCCGACTTCCTCCTCCGATCCTTCCCGTCTCTCCGAACAGAAGAATGCTGACAATATCAGCGATCGCCCGTTTGATACCGGGAACAATAACATCCTGGAGAATATCGCTTTTGATGTTATCAGGAGCAAAGAGTCCGGCCAGTTTATGGGCTTCACTCTTCTTTTTGGTCTTGGTCGTACCAGCCACCACTTTTTCAAATTTCTTCTCCGGAGTGGCAGCCGCAGATTTCTCCCTCGCGCTATGAGAATTGTCTGGATACTCAGGCATTGCATGACCTCCTTCATCTGAGAAAAACGAAAAAGGGAAAGCGCCCTGTGATGGGCACTCTCCCCGTTCCGAATTTCCGTTCACTTACGTTTTTGGCGCTTGTCACGGATTTACTGGTGATCCTCGCTGGTCTCGTTGTCTTCGTCGTCCACGATGATCGTGACCTCCTTGGACTGCTTCTTCTCGGCGCGTTTGCTCGTGAAGAACTGCCAGAGCTTCTTGCCCCCGTCGATCACGACGTAAGCAATGAACCCTCCGACGATCCCCGCCAAAACGCTGCCGCCGTTTCCGCTGTCGCTGGCCTCCTCGTCGACCGTGTTCTGATTCTCGATACCCTCCAGATCGATGATCTTCGCAGTGTTGTCTTCCATGATGATAACTCCTTTCAAAATTATAAGTGTTTTTGGAATCGTCTCCATAACAGGAGATGCAAAATTTGCGAATCGCTTTACCAGTGGTACTTCGGGGGATTACGGTGACCTATGACGCAGCACTTCACGCCTTCCCGATCGGGAGGGTCCAAGATCCACTCGAAATCCAGATCGATATAGCCGCGTCCTTCGTTGATGTCCCAGCCAAGACTATCCCCGACGCTCCTGTCGACCGTTGGCAACCCGAGTTCTTCATAGTATTCGTTTAATGAAAGCGTGACCTCGTCCCGCAGTCGTTTGTTCAGGATCGTCTCGCATTTCCGAATGAATCCGTCCGGATCAGACCTGAAATATCTTCCGGACAGCGGGTCGAAGCATAGCTGGTCCCCATTTCCGGTATCGAAAATACGGGCTTCATCCAATGGGACCTTGGCCAGCTGCTCTTTGGCGATGGCATTGCGGATCTCCTGCTCCTTTTTCTCTCCGGCCACCTCCAGCGTTTTCTCTTGATACTCCTTCAGGGCCGTCTCAGAAAGAGAATATGCCGTGGCAAGAGCAGCGTTCCGACGCAGATTGACCGAACTGGCCCCGATCAGGCAAGCCGTAGAGAGCGCCCCGGTGATCACGACGGGAATGTAGCATTTCCATGTGGTCTTTACCACCTCCACCGGAGTAAGCCGCTTGTCCTCCTCGATCTCTTTTTGGTCGATAAGTCGAAGTGCCTTGGGTGTGACTCGCACAGCTTCGATCGTCGTAAAGATCATGCCGGCGATGCCGATGCCCGTCAGTATCTCCGGACTGTGTTTCCTAAGGCCTCTGATGACTCCTTTTTGTATCTCTTTGAATGACAGTTTCTTCATTGTTTACCTCCTGCATTTTTGAATAGTTCCAGCCATTCCAAAGCGCATTCGGACGCGATCGAGAATATCCGCTCTGTCGGACGACCTTCCGCGGCCGTTCGGAACGCCATCATCTTGAGAGCGAATGACTCAATGCTGTCTTCTGCCGGCGTATTGGGATGGTCCGCGATCCGTTGGATCAGTTCCCCCGCTGTCCACCTTGCAATTGTTACTTCGTCGAATGAGGAGTAGCACAGCATTTCCCACAACCGATCGTCTGTTTCCGCAAGGTAATCGCATAACGTCTGCGTCACCGTGTCATTGCACATAACACCTCCATAAAAAGCGAAGAGCCCCTGTTCAGGACTCCTCTGCCTTTTCCGCATTTTCTCTAGCGGCAAGTACCTCATTCACTTTTTCCTCGATCAAAGCTTCCTGCTGTTTGTCGTCTGCCCAACCGGATAACAACGTTCCCAGTCCTCCGATCAGTAAGCCTACAAACGAAACGAGCTTAAACAAGTTCTTCTGATCCATAGGTATCGCCTCCTTTCCGTAAAAGCCGTTGCGTTTTTCGCGGTCAACTTTCGCAATAGTCCTCATAGGTCCCCGGCGAAAAGACCGTATCAATAATCCAGCACTCAAGGCCGTCATCCAATACGGTTTTAGAGTGGTCAAAATCGATCCAGTACAGTTCGTCGTTGATAAACCAACCAAGGGTATCTCCCTCATCGATGCCGCCAATGCCAAGCAAGTCGTAGAAATGGTTCAAATGGACCTCGCCGTTGAGGGCCAAATTACGATTCAGATGATACTCGGCCTGGAGTACCTTACTCACAGTAGACGTAAAATATCTTCCGGAGAAAACATCGTAAAACAAGTGATCTTCCTCATCGATGCCGTCGAAATCCAGACAGGCAGCACCGCATAAGTGCTGCGCTACGATCGTATGATCTTTGTCGACTTTCTCAGCGGCCAAGGATTCAATGACCTTTTCATGGGCTTCTTTACCGTACAGATCGACAAGTTTCCGCTTATAAGCACTGTACGACCGATTGAGGAATGCGTACGCACTTGCCAGAGATGCCTGCTGCTTTTTATTCAACACATTTGCACTGAAGATGCAAGCGAGAGATGCAGTACCAACGATGGCTGCGGGAACATAGAACTTCCAGCCGGATCGAATCGCCTCCATCTTTGTGGCAGCGTTCGGATCGCCATCGTGGTTCTTTTGACTGTCTTCCTGGACCGCTTTCAAGGCTTTCGGCGTCGCTTTGACCGCCAGGACGGCCGTTGCTATGACGCCGGCGGCCCCCACACAGGTCAAAATTGTCGGCGCAGCTTTTTTCAAGGCCGCATCGACTTTATGCTTCAGTTTCGACATCCTCATTTTGATTTTTCTCCTTTCACTTTTCTTTACAATGGATGTACCAGGCATCCTTACTTTCGCCGTAATCTCGTATGAGCAGATCAATGATCTCCCAGTAGGTCTTCTCGCCGATGTTATTGACATGCAGAAGGCCTGTAGGTCCAAGATCTACGATATCCCGGACCTTTTTTATTCCAGCACGTTTGAGGGCGTTATATGCCCTGGTCGATAGGGGCAAATATCCGATGGCGCTATGATTCACCACCTCATCGGCAATCTCGTCGTCTTTGGACCGCAACGGCTGTCCCTGGGAAACGGCGTCGACTCGCTCCATCAAATAGGCGTTCATTCCTATTTGCAAAACATGCAGGCTGTATGGATTTCGCATCCGTCTTAAAAATTCCACGATCATTTGCCGAATACGTTCCTTTGTGATACCGTGGAGCCGAGCCAGCTGCTCATAGGTCTGCCTGTCCCGGTAATAACCAAACGCAATCTCCGCATACTTCTGATTCTGGGTGTAACCGACATAGTAAACGGTTGCAAGAATATCATCCGGGAACTGTGTAGGAGGAGTTCCTCGAAAAACGTCCCACAAGATATTCTGCGGGAATTTTTGATTTTGGCGCATGGGTTCGTACCCTCTTTCAAAAAATCTAAAAGAAGCAGTATCGGACTCGAACCGATGACTACGGGGATTCCACCCGTTGCTCTACCACCTGAGCTAACTACTCCTCCATAATACGACTTGCAAAATCTGCGGAAAAAGAAAAAGGGCCACACTTTTTCAGCGTGACCCATTCCTTTACAGACCAATGTTTTTCAGCAATTTGTTGAGCTCTTCCTTTGTGAGCTCCAAATCCACGTCCAGATGCAGATGCGTCTTATCATTCTCCAAGACCGTGGTGCGCAGACCGTTGAGATGAACTCCAACATCGTATCCCAACTTGTCACGCACCATTTTCTTTACGAATCTCGACACAATCGCCGTCATAAACTTAGACTCGATCCTCATTTCGTCCATGCTCCTTAACCTCCTTACAGGCATTGGTGTGTCCCATAATAGGAGCTGGAAAAATGGCGAAAATATAAAAGGTCAAATGTTTTTTCGGTCAAAAACAGTCTCCCACCGCTGCTTTGGTAAAGGTTTCATCTTAAGTGCCCACATCATTTGCCGAACAGTCACGGTGGGATAAAGACCGTCCGTACAAGTTCCAGCCCGTTGGTCAAAGAACTCCTTGAATTTCGGATGCAAATATAAGGCATCGGTCAGCCAGGGGTCCAGCTCGCTCCAATAGGTGCTTTTTGCCTTGCTGTTGAAACGCTGCTGGATGACCGCGAGACCTTTATTGCCGATTTGAAAGAGGGTACAGACGCTGTACACCGGATGGTTGCAAGTATAACGCTGCCCGTACATTGACAGATAAATAGGTGG
>CANQCS010000085.1 GCA_947589745.1 uncultured Oscillospiraceae bacterium | reverse complement strand
GCCTTCTACCTAGTGTGCCTGGACAAGCGCGGCATCTCTGCCGTGCAGCTGTCCTCTCAGATCGGTGTGAGCTATAAACCGCCTGGTATATGCTCAAACGTATCCGTATGGCTATGGGGCAGAGAGACAGCGGCTACAAGCTGAGCGGCACCATCGAATTTGACGACGCCTATTTCGGCGGCCCTACTGCCGGGAAACGGGGCCGCGGCACAGGGAAAACGAAGGTCTTTGTCGCGCTGTCCCTGGATGACCAGGGCCGTCCGGGCTATTTGAAGATGCAGGTCACCAAGAATATCAAGCGAGCCTCTGTCAGGAAGTTTGCGCAGAAGTGTTTTTCCGATGACTGCGTGGTCAGGAGCGACGGCTATGGCAGTTACATCCCCGCGCTCGAAGGCTATCACCATGAACACGCTGTTTATGATCCTGGCTCCGGTATGCTCCATTGGCTGCACATCGTGCTCAGCAACGCCAAGGCGTTTATTCTGGGGACTTACCACGGTTTGCCTAAGAATAATCTGCAGTCCTACTTGGATGAGTTCTGCTTCCGCTTCTCCCGCCGTTTTTTCACTGCCGCTCTCCCCGAGCGCCTCCTTGTCGCTATTGCTCTTTCTATTCCCGCTGATTCACAGGGATAACCATAAACAAAAAAATAAGGAAAGATTCTCAAGAAAACCATTCCTGGTTTTCTTGAGTGTGCTTTTGGTTACTTTTCCCACGAGGGAAAAGTAACCCCGTCGGGCCGTCCGAAGGACGGCCCTAGGGCTTGGGCCGCCGAAGGCGGCCTAGTGCCAGGGGGAGCACCCATCGGGGGTGCGCATCAGCCCTGGTGGGGGCGGAGCCCCCACACCCCCGGGTCAGTAGGCCAGCCTCTCCTCTGTCCACCCCTGGATAACAGAAGTGTAATATGCGCACTGTTTCCGCGCGATATCAACCTCCAGGTTGATATAATTCCCGCACTCCGAGGGGCTCTTCCCCGGCATGGGTCCCTCCCAGGCCGCACCGGCGGCAAATACCTCTTTGACCAGCTCTACCGCCTGGGCGGTGGTCAGCTTTCTGCTGTCAAACAGAAAGTAAAACCCCGTCTGGCAGCCCATGGGGCCGAAGTAGATCACCGCCTCCTTCTGGGCGCTGTTGCGCAGCAGCGTGGCGATGATGTGCTCCACCGAGTGCATCTCCGCATTGGTGAGCAAATCCCCTGTGTTGGGCTTCTTGAATCGGAGATCAAAGGTCACGATGTCCCCATCCCGGCGGGACAGGTACATCCCCGGCTGGAGCTTGTTGTGGTCTACCTGAAAACTGGCGATGCGTTCCATTTGCGTTTCTCCTTTCAGCTCTCGCTTTTGAGCGCCCGGGCAAAGGGCAGGACGATCCGGTTCAGCTTGGCCATGGCCTCGCCGAAGTTAAAATATTCCGCGGCGTTGTTCTCGCGGGTCAACCGGTCAGACACGGATTTCAGCGCCGTATACCTGACCCCGTTTCTGAGACAGACCTGGGCGATGGCGCCGCCCTCCATCTCGCACAGCGCGGGGGCGAAGGTCTGGCGGACGAAGTCCGCCCGCTCCCCTCTCGTCATAAAGACCTCCCCGGTGGCCACTTTCCCGGTGATGTGGGGGACCCCCAGCCAGTCCAGGATGGCGCCGCACCGCTCCGGCTCGTCCGTGGGGAACTCCACCTGCCCCACCGTGGACACGAACCCGATGGGGTCCCCCATGGCGGTGGTATCCACGTCGTGCTGCACGAAGCTGTCTGCCAGCACCACCGTACCGATGGGCACGTCCACAAAGCTCCCCGCTACCCCGGCGTTGACGATCCAGTCAGGGCGGTACCGGTCGATGAACAGCTGGGCGCTCATGGCGGCGTTCACCTTGCCTATGCCCCCGGCGTAGGCAAGGATGCCCGGCTCGACCTCATAGATGGGCGCGCCGCACACCGTCTCCAGCAGCTTCGCATCCGTGGCGTTCAAAAGGCTCTCGATCTCCCCGCCCATGGCGTAGGCAAGTCCGATGGTCATTGTGATCCCTCCGTTTTTCGGTCTTCTTCTGTCCGCTCTATTGTATCACATGGATCCCGTTTCGTAAAGCGGAAAATATTTATTGTTTTTCGATAAAAATATATTGACAATCGGAAAGTGTGATGCTATACTGCGGGTAACTTCACAAGGGAGGTCTTTTCTATGGGACGTGTGGGACTGGTGCGGACGCTGAAGGGCGTCATCGTGTTTTTGGCCGCCATCGTGGCGGTGTGCTACGGGGCGCTGTTCCCTGATATCATCGAGGAGATGGGCCGGGAGAGCGCCGCCACCTGGCTGGTGGAGCCCGGCAAGGCGGCGGTGAGCGTCAGCGCCATCCCCATCGCCGTCGCCCTGGTGCTGTTCTGGCGCATCTGCACGGACATCGGCCGGGACAACTCCTTCTGTCAGGCCAACGCCCGGCGGCTCAGCGGCATCGGCTTCTGCGCCCTGGTGGACACCGCCTACTGCGCGGTGGGGACGGTGACGCTGTGCTTCGTGCTGGTGCCCCACCCCAGCATCTGGCTGGCGGGGCTGGGGGCGTCGGTGGTGGGCCTCGCCATCGCCTTGGCTGCGTTCCTGCTGAGCCATCTGGTATTAAAGGCCGCCGCCCTGAAAGAGGACAGCGACCTGACGATCTAGGAGGTGGGGATATGCCGATCATTGTAAATCTGGACGTGATGCTGGCCAAGCGGAAGATGACCCTCTCCCAGCTCTCCGAGCAGGTGGACGTGACCATCGCCAACCTGTCGGTGCTGAAGACCAACAAGGCCCGGGCGGTGCGGTTCTCCACCCTGGAGGCCATCTGCAAGGCCCTCAAGTGCCAGCCGGGGGATATCCTGGAGTACATCGAGGAGGAGTGAGCGCCGTGGAGCTGTCTGAACTGCTGGCATTGGGGGGCGTGGCCCTGGCGGCAGGGGCGGTGGCGTTCGGCGTGGTGTGCCTGTTCCTGGTGAAGGGAAAACTGCGGGCGCATATGGCCGTGGCGGTGGGGAGCTTTTTGGGCGCCCTGGCGCTGTGGGCCGGGGGAAACTGGGCGCTGGGGCAGTTCGGGCTGGCCTGGAGGAACTGTGTGGTCTGGCCCCTGGCGCTGGTGATGTTCTGCGGCGGCGTGTGGGGCATCGTCTGCGACGTGCGGTGCCTGCGGGAGCTGCTGCGAAACCATGAGGCCATCCGGCTGGGGGCCACTGTGCTGTCCGTGGCGGCCGGGGTGATGATCCTGTGGTACGGCGGCCTCATCGGGGCGATTGCCGTAGGCCTCGGCGCGGGGCCGGAGCGGGTGGTCTCCTGGGAGGGCCAACGGCTGGTGGAGGTGGACGAGAGCTTCATGGACATCCTCTACGTCTACTACCCCTACCACGGCCCTCTGGTCCGTGGCGCGGAGCGGGTGGTCCAGCACGGGGAGAGCGACGAGGGCGGCCCCCAGGCCGTGGACACGGACAAGGGCTACACGGAGATCCGCTGGGAGGGCCGGGTGTACGCCCCCTTCTGCGCGGTGGACAAGGGGGACCGGGGCGTGTTCCTGTCCCTCAGCGGCGGCAGCCGGATCAGCACCTGGCGGGATGAACCCCCGGAGGACTGGCTGGTGACCTGGATTCCCCAGGACGGCGGGGCCATGCTATACAAGGAACTGTCTGTCACCGAGATCCCGGAGGGGATCGAGGCGGAGTACGGCTTGTGGGAGGCTGCGCCGGATGCTCCATAGCTGGTACGACGCTGCGGCTGTTGGCTTTCTGGTACTCGTGGCGGCGGCGATCTTCTGGCTCCTGTACCGCTTTCTGGTGAAGGAGGAAGGCCTTCGGGTCCCCATGGCGATTGCAATGGGGCTCGTCCTGGACGGGCTGGCGCTGGATATCGGCGGGTCCCTGCTGTTGGACGCCTTCGGCCTGGCCTGGCGTTCGCCGGTGATCTGGTCCGTCTCGTTGCTGATCGGTCTTGGCGGTGCCTGCGGGCTGATGGGCGGGGTCCTGCGCCTGGATGAACTGCTGGAGAGGCATCCGGTGGCCCAGGCGGTATCCACCTCGCTGGCCTCCCTGGCCAGCGTGGCGCTGGTCTTTTTCATGGGCTGGCTGCTCCTGATCGTCACGGCCCTAGCCGCCAGTAACGAGCGGGTGACCTTCTGGGAGGACGGGCGCCGGGCGGTGGAGCGGGACGACGGCTTTCTGGACCCCTGCTACAACTACTACGAGTACCACGGCCCCCTGGTCCGGGGTAGTCAGCTTCTGGGCCAGCGAGAGAGCCCCATGAAGGACTTTGAGCAAGCGGACGACGGGGCGCTTCTCTTCGACATCTGGACCTACCAGCCCCTCCGCGGGGTGGACGGCGATGACTGCGGCCAGCTTCTGGGCTTCGTGGACAGCGACCCGGAGCAGCGGGTCTACTGCTACCGGGACGCCTGGTACACAGACTGGCTGGTGTACCAGGGCCCCCAAACGGAGGGCCCGGTCCTGTACCGGGAGGTGAACTTTCCCGATGCCCCGGAGGGGCCCGTGACGGGAGGCGGTGGAGAATGATCAACAACTGGTACGACGCGGCGGCGCTGGGGGTGCTGATCCTTGCGGTGCTGGCGGTGGCGTTCGGCGTGGTATGCCTGTTCCTGGTGAAGGGGAAGCTGCGCTTTCACATGGCGGTCGCGGTGGTGGGCTTCCTCGGCGTGCTCCTGCTGTGGGCCGACGGCGGGCGGCTGCTGGAGGCGCTGGGGCTGGCCTGGCGGGACCGGATGGAGTGGACCTTCGCCCTGCTGCTGGGACTCTTCGGCGTGTGGGGCATCGTCTGCGACGTGCGGTGCCTGTGGGAGCTGCTGGAGCGGCATCCGGCGGTCCAGGCGGTGTCCACCCTCCTGGCCTCCCTGACCGGTATTGCGCTGGTGCTGATCCTGGGACTCTACGGCGCTCTCTCCATGGGTTTCAGCGGCAGTGACGCGCGGGTGGTCACCCTGGAGGACGGCAGACGGGCGGTGGAGCGGGTCGAAGGGTTCCTGGAGACCTACTACGCCTATTATGAATATCACGGTCCCTTCGTCCGGGGCCGGGAGGACTTGTTCCGGCGGGAGAGCCGGATAGATGACGGCTGACACGCCGCAAAGGGGGAACATCTATGTCTTTGTTGAAATACGTGGCTCTGGCCGCGGTGGTGCTGGTGGTGTTGACCGCCACCTACACCGTCCGCTGCCTGAAAAACGGGCGGCGGGGGCGGGCCGTGGTCACGGTGCTGGCCTGTCTCGCGGTGCTGGCGCTGGGATATCTGGCCCTGGGGGCTTTCATTACTTCCATGTAAAGGAGCGATACACAGATGGCGCATATCGTCAGTTGGATCTTTGGCCGCATTCTGCTGCTGGGGCCTTTCTGCCTGCTGCTGGCGGCGTGGGGGCTGTGCGTGTGGAAGCTGCCGGAGAAGCGAAAGTGGCTGCTGACCGTGGGGCTGGCCGAGGGGGGCCTGGCTCTGGTCCTCTTCGGCGGGGACTGGCTGCTGGGGCGGTTTGGCCTCACCTGGCGGCTGATTCCCCGGGAAATCGCCGCGGCGGTGCTCTGGTGCGGCGGGCTGTGGCTGGGGGTGCTGGTGGTGAGGGCCACGGTGCGGCTGGTGCGGGAAAAGGTCCGGCCTGCGCTGAGCCCCTGGGCCGGTGCCTTCACGGGGGTGATCCTGGCCTGGGCCATGTTCGTGGGCACAGTGCTGGGGGCGCTTTGGTTCCTCCCCTTCCCCGGCGAGGTGGTGGGGACCATGGACGGCGAGATTGTGGTCCAGGGCGTCTTCTCCTACTGGGACACCACGGAGAAGGGCTACGCCGCCTACGCCTACCACGGCCCCCTGGTGCGGGGCACGGCCTATCTCACCGAGTCGGAGGACGGCCTGTTCCTGGGCGGGGCCGTCAGCAGTACGCCGCTGATCGACGAGGGATAAGGAGGACAGGACATGAAACGCTGGAAGAAATGGGCCGTGGGCCTGCTGGTTGCGGTCCTGGTGATCGCTTTGCCCATCGGGGCCTTCCGGGTCTGGAGCAGTCCCGGCTGGGCCACCCTGCTGGTGACGCTCCAGCGGGAGAAGTTCGACGCGGCGGCGGACGCCGTTCTGGCCGGAGAGGAACCGGCGCTGCCCTTCGGCGCCGGCGGCACCAGCCGTGCCGCCGGGGTAGTGAGCTTTGACCTGGGGGCCTGGGGGATCGGGTCCGCCACCTCCTACTGGGGCGTGTACCGGTCCCCCTCCCCCGCCGCCGTGCCCATCGTAGGGGACGTGCCCCTCTCCCCCGGCGGAAACGGCTGGTCCTGGCAGGAGGAGCCGGGGGACAACAGCTACCGCACCGAGGCCATCAGCGACGGATGGTGGTACTGGCGGGCGTGGTTCTAGCCGCCGTCTGATATCCCCGGTCCAAAACAGAACGATCCTGTCCCTTACAGGGAAAATATCAAAAGGTGAGTTATGGATAAATATTTAGAAATCAGGAAGAGATTTGAAGCAAGAGAAGATCAAGAAGCTGCTGCCGCTATGTCGAAATATATGAGAAATTTGTTTGACTTTTATGGCCTCCCTACCCCCAAGAGGAAAGAAGTTTATCGTGATTTTATCAAGGCAGAAAAGAAAGCAAAAGCGGTAGATTGGGAATTTCTGGATAACTGTTATGAGGATGCGCACAGAGAGTTTCAATACTTGGTTTATGACTATCTTCTTGCGGCAAAGCAGTATGTTTCTTTTGAAGATATCCCAAAGATCAAAAAATATATCACTACAAAATCATGGTGGGATACGACAGATTTTTTATGTAAAGTAATTGGCGATATCGGGTTAAGAGATCCAAGAGTGAAGGATCTGATGATCGATTGGTCTAAAGATGAAAATATTTGGCTCAAAAGAACCGCAATCGAGCATCAGCTCGGATTAAAGGATAAAACGGACGCGGGACTGTTAGAGCTGGTGATCGTAAACAGTTTTGGCAGTCATGAGTTTTTTGTAAATAAAGCCATCGGCTGGGCATTAAGGGATTACTCGAAAACCGATCCTGAATTTGTAAAAGGATTTATCAATAGACACAGAGATGAAATGGACGGCTTAAGTATAAAAGAAGCGAGCAAATATATTTAATACTTTTTCTTGAAAGAAAAAGTATAGGAAGAAAGAAAAGCCTCAACCCGCGCCGAAACGCGGATTGAGGCTTCACTGTATGACATTGCCCTTACAAGGCAGAACTTTTTATGGTAGTTCGCGGCGGCGGCGTTCCGTCCATTACTGGGGATAGCTTACGGGGCACTCCGGCAGGCCGTCCGAGCGCTCCCACTTGTGGGTCTTGGCCAGCTCGGTGTCGCTGATGAGGAAGTAGTCGTGCCGCAGGGACGGAGTGGCGCCAACCGGGTCGTCCCAGGTGCAGTCCACGTTGTACCACTGGCCGTCCACCTTCACCTTGTTCCAGCCGTGGGGACCCCAGCCGCTGCCGTTGACGCTGTTGGCCGTGCCGGTGACCTGGAGGCACTCGATGCCGGTGAGGTAGCACATCAGGTCAAAGGCGTCCATATAGCCGGAGCACACGGCGTAGCCGTCCAGCAGGGCCCCGGCGGCGGTCTGGTCCCGCTTGCCCGACTGGTAGTAGACGTGGTCCACGATGTAGTCGTGGATCGCCCTGACCAGCTCGTACTCGCTCATGGACGGGTCCACGATGCCGGGCATGATCTCCTTCAGCTTCTCCAGCAGCTGCAGGGTCTCCTGGTCCGGATTGTTCGTCTTCCCCTGGAGATACGCCTGCACCTGCAGGGAGCTCAGATACCCGAACACCACCACCATCTCCCCGGAGCCGGGTATGTACTCGGTGGAGACGGAGTTGACCCCGGCGGCCCAGGAAGGGGAGGTCTGGCCCAGGGCCTGGCTGTAGGCCTTCTCGCTGCCCGCCGGGCAGTGGATCGTCATCCGGGGGGCCAGCCCGTTGACCGCCGTGCGCATCTTGGCGGAGATCTCGTTGGTGTTCGCCACCGTGATGTCCGTCACGATCTGGGTCACCGGTCCCGGCGTGAAACCGGGAATCACGCTCTCCCGCTGCTGGGGCAGCGTCCCCTGCTTCTCCAGCAGGCTGAGCAGGGTCATGCCCTCATCCAGGACCAGGCTGTCCAGGGCGCTCCGGCACATGAGGATGGCGTCCCCCCGGCAGAAGCGGTCCACATGGCTGTACTGCTCGGGGAAGTCCAGCCCCGCGCTCCGGGCGTCCGGGATGGGGTCCTTCCAGCTGACGTCGTGGTAGTCCAGCGCCCGCAGCAGCAGGGTCATAAACTGCTTGAGGGTGATGTTGTCCGTGGTGCCGAAGACATCGGCGCTGATGCCCTCGGAGATGCCGTAGTGGTAGGCGTAGCCCACGTAGGGGGCGGCCCACTTCGGCACGTCGGTGAAGGGATAGGCGTAGTTGCGCTCCTGGGCCTCCTGGTCCCCGCCCATGATCCGGGCCAGCATGGCCACGGCCTCTCCCCTGGTCATGGTCCGGTTCAGGGCAAAGTCGGGGCTTCCGTCGGAGTTGGTCCCGGCCCCCTGGAGCAGGCCCATCTGATACAGCTCCTCCGCGGCCTCCCCGGCGTCCGTCAGCCGCTGGCCGGTGAGCTCATAGGCCAGCGCCGGGACTCTCATCTGGCAGCATAGCACCAACACCAGCAGACAGGCCAGGATGCGGCGAAAACAGTTCTTCTTCATAAGTAATACCCTCTTCTCTCCTTTGGTTTCAGGGCGGACAGCTAAAATACTCCAGCATATTTATTCTACCATGACCGGGACCGGTTCGTCAAGCGCCCCGCAGTCATACTTTTTCTTGAAAGAAAAAGTATCAAAAAGAACTTTGCCACCGCTGCCAAAGCGCTGCGATCCCTGCATTTCTCACCCGGTAACGATAGATTGCTTTTCATTGAAAAGCGGGATAGATTTTTTCTCCGGGATGTGGTATATTGTTGGAGGCGCCCCAGGGCGCCGATGACAACATTAACGAAAGGCGGGAAACCATGATGAATTTTGATCCGGGAAAGCTGGCAAAGGGCGTGATGCAGAATCTGGAGAAGGGCGAAGCGGCGGGGTCCGCGAAAGACCTGCTCCACGGCGTAAAGGAGGCGGCGTCCGGCAACGTGCCGGAGCAGATGCTGGAGGCGCTGCGCAAGCTGATCGCCGAGGCAAAGCGGCTGCTGGAGGCCGCCGGGAACAAGAATCCGGCGCTGGAGGCCGCCGTGGAGAAGGCGCAGAAGCTCCTGGAGAGCAAGGATCTGTCCGTGGCCGTGGTGACCAAGGCCACCGCCGAGCTGGGCGCGCTGATCAAAGAGGCGGGGACCAAGACCGCTGCGGATGCCGCTCCCAAGGCCGCAGCCGCCCCCAAGGCCGCTGCGGAGAGAGCCCCCGCATCTCCCGTGAAGGCTGCGAATCCCACCCCTAGGGCCGCTGTGGAGAAAACGCCCGCGTCCCCCGCAAAGACGGCCGACGCCGCCCCGAAAGCGGCCGCCCCGTCCGCCCCGGCGAAGACCGTCCAGTTCTCCGACGTAAAGGCGGGGGCGTACTACTATGAGGCGGTGCAGTGGGCGGTGCAGAACGGCATCGTGTCCGGCACCTCGGAGACCACCTTCAGCCCGGACCAGAACTGCACCCGGGCCCAGGCGGTGTGCATCCTGTGGCGGGCGGAGGGCTCCCCCGCGCCCAAGAGCGGGAACAACCCGTTTACGGATATCGCGGAGAAGGCCTTCTACTATAAGGCGGCGCTGTGGGCCGCGGAGCGGGGCATCGTCACCGGGACCGATTTCCAGCCGGACGGCGTGCTCACCCGGGGCCTGCTGGCCACCCTCCTCTACCGGAACGCCGGGTCGCCCGCGGTGAGCGGCGGCGCCGACTTCAAGGACGTCCCCGCCAACGCCTACTACGCCAAGCCCGTGGCCTGGGCCGCCCAGCAGGGCATCGCCTCCGGCACAGGGGACCATACCTTCAGCCCCGACGCCGTGTGTACCCGCGGTCAGACCGTCACCTTCCTCTACCGCGCAAAGAAGTAACCTCGCGTATATTTAATACGGTTGATACGGTTTCTTTCCGAATAGCAGCACCCCCGGAGCGATTGCGGCGCAATCGCTCCGGGGCTTTTTCTATCTACAGGAACCACCGCCAATCTGATTCATCTCCCGTGCCGATTCGGAGCAGGTGCTTTTCCCCTCCCCTAATTTCCGCCACATCAAGAACCATCCATCAATTGCGTAGTGGAACGGAGCAACCGGCAGTAGGAATACGGAAAAACCAACACCGCAGTCCCGATGAAAGCCTTCTCCGGGTTCTACCCAACACCCATCTGCCCTTAACGTCCTATCCAAACAGCAGGGATTCTTAAGGGGGCGCGAGCCCCCTTAAGCGCACTTTTGGGTACTTTTCCTGCGAGGGAAAAGTACCCAGGGGATAGCAGGGACCGGCAGGTCCCTACCAGGACTTCCCAGGGGGCGGAGCCCCCTACGCAAAGGAGGACCAGCCGCCTTCCGGCGGCTGGTCCAAATATCACAGTCCTTGGGCCATCATGGCCTCGGAGATTTTCTTGAAAGAAGCGATATCGTTGCCCGCGATCAGGTCATACCCCAATCCGTACTGCTCCGCCGCCGCGGCGGAGGCGTCGTAGATGGAGCTCATGATGCCCCGCAGCCGCTGGTCCACCTCCTGGCGGGTCCAGGAGTACCGCAGGCTGTTCTGGACCATCTCCAGGGCGGACACCGCCACGCCGCCGGACCCGGCGGCCTTGGCGCCCGCGGTCATGATCCGGGGGCTCAGGCGCAGCAGCTTCAGCGCGTCGGCGGTCGCGGGCATGTTGGCCGCCTCCACGTAGTACTTCACGCCGTTGGCGATCAGCAGCACCGCGTCCTCCACGCCGATCTCGTTCTGGGTGGCGCAGGGGATGGCGATATCTACCGGCACCCACCAGGGCTTCTGCCCGGCGTGGAACTCCGCGCCGAACCGGTCCGCGTACTCCTCCACCCTGTCGCGGCCGGAGGTGCGCATGGACAGCATGAAGTCGAACTTTTCCTGGGTGGTGACGCCGTCCGGGTCGTAGACGAAGCCGTCGGGGCCGGAGAGGGTGACCACCTTGCCGCCCAGCTCCGCGGCCTTGCGGCACACGCCCCAGGCCATGTTGCCGAAGCCGGACACCGCGATGCGCTTGCCCTCCAGTGTCTCCCCCTGGTGCTCCAGCATCCGGGCCAGGAAGTACACCGTGCCGAAGCCCGCCGCCTCCTGGCGGATCAGGCTGCCGCCGTAGGTCAGGCCCTTGCCGGTGAGGGCGCTGCTCTCCGCCCGGCTGGTGAGGCGCTTGTACATGCCGTACAGATAGCCGATCTCCCGGGAACCCACGCCGATATCACCGGCGGGCACGTCGGTGTCGGAGCCGATGTAGCGGTACAGGGCCTGCATGAAGCTCTGGCAGAAGCGCATGATCTCCCTGTTTGATTTGCCCTTGGGGTCGAAGTCCGCGCCGCCGGCGGCGCCGCCGATGGGCAGGCCGGTGAGGGCGTTCTTGTAGGTCTGCTCAAAGCCCAGGAACTTCACCACCGACGGGTTGACGCTGGGGTGGAACCGAAGGCCGCCCTTGTAGGGGCCGATGGCGCTGTTGAACTGGACGCGGTAGCCGTGCTGGGTGTGGGCCACGCCGTTGTCGTCCACCCAGGGCACCAGGAAGGTGAACATCCGCTCCGGCTCCACCATCCGGGTGAGGAGGTCCAGCTTCTCATACCGGGGGTCGTCGTCCAGGGCCGGAGAGATCATGGAGAGCCAGGTCTGCGCGCACTGCAGATACTCCGGCTCGTTGGCGTACCGGGCCGCCAGGGCCGCGGATACGCGCGCAGCATACTCATTCATTCCGTCTCCTCCTTACACCAAACCGTAAGCGAGCATGGAATCGGCTACCTTCAGGAATCCGGCGATGTTGGCGCCATCGACGAGGTTGCCGGGGACGCCGTACTGGGCGGCGGCCGCCGAGGCGTTGGCGTACAGGTCGGTCATGATCTGCTTCAGGTGAGCGTCCACCTCCTCGAAGCTCCAGTAGAACCGCATGGAGTTCTGG
Organism: uncultured Oscillospiraceae bacterium; assembly: GCA_947589745.1. Taxonomy (GTDB): domain Bacteria; phylum Bacillota; class Clostridia; order Oscillospirales; family Oscillospiraceae; genus Pelethomonas. The sequence goes on along the minus strand of CANQCS010000085.1, from coordinate 842 downwards.
CTCATCTCCAGGGCGGAGGTGGCCACGCCGCCGGCGTTGGCCGCCTTGGCGGGGGCGAAGAGCACGCCCGCCGCCTGGAGGGCCTCCACGGCCTCGGGGGTGCAGGGCATATTGGCGCCCTCGGCCACGGCGAAGCAGCCGTTCTTGATGAGAGCCTTGGCGCTGTCCAGATCCAGCTCATTCTGGGTGGCGCAGGGCAGGGCGATGTCGCAGGGGATCTGCCAGATGCCCCGGCAGCCCTCGTGGTACTCCGCCTCGGGGTGGGTGTCCACGTAGCAGCGGATGCGCTTGCGCTCCACCTCCTTCAGCTGCTTGATGCAGCTGAGGTCGATGCCGTTTTTGTCATAGATATAGCCGTTGGAGTCGGACATAGCGACGACCTTGGCGCCCAGCTGGGTGGCCTTCTGGCAGGCGTAGATGGCCACGTTGCCGGAGCCGGAGATGACCACGGTGGCCCCGTCGAAGCTCTTGCCCGCGTCCTTCAGCATACAGTCGGCGAAGTAGCACAGGCCGTAGCCCGTGGCCTCGGTGCGGGCCAGGGAGCCGCCGTAGCTGAGGCCCTTGCCGGTGAGGACGCCGGTGAACTCGTTGCGCAGCCGCTTGTACTGGCCGAACAGGAAGCCGATCTCCCGGCCGCCCACGCCGATATCGCCGGCGGGCACGTCGGTGTCGGGCCCGATATACTTGAAGAGCTCGGTCATAAAGCTCTGGCAGAAGCGCATGACCTCGGCGTCGGACTTGCCCTTGGGGTCGAAGTCGGAGCCGCCCTTGCCGCCGCCGATGGGCAGGCCGGTCAGGCTGTTCTTGAAGATCTGCTCAAAGCCCAGGAACTTGATGATGCC
>CANQCS010000084.1 GCA_947589745.1 uncultured Oscillospiraceae bacterium | reverse complement strand
TCCGTGACCTCGATGGGACTGGACAGCTCCACGCCCATGTCCAGCATGACCTGGAACAGCAGGTCCTCCGGGGTGCGGTCCTCCTTGATGCTGTCGGCCAGCAGATCCATCTGGCCCTGCTCCGTCTCGGCGGGGGTGTAGTACACCGGCTTCATGTTGGACGAATCGCACTTGAGGACGCGGAAGCCCACATCCAGGTCCTGGGTGGTCAGCGGATTGTCCTCCTTGATCTTCGCCCCCGCCCGGCGGATGCGCTCCTTGCCGATCTCGCAGATATTCTTGTAACCGGCCTTGTATGCCTCGCTCTTTTCGTCGGTTTTCTCGGGCAACTGGACCATGATGAATTTGCGGTGGCCGCCGTCCTCGGCGTTGAGCTGCATGACGGCATGGGCGGTGGTGGCGGAGCCAGAGAAGAAATCCATAACTGTGGAATCCGAAGCTAATCCAGCAATTCGGCATAAATATACCAAAAGTTTAGATGGTTTAGGCGTGTCAAAAATATTTTCTGGGAATATCTCTTTAAGCTCATATCGAGCGATTTTATTGTCTCCTCCTTTTTCACGAGGAAGCCATGTCTCTGGCGTAATACCACTTTTGACCTCAGTAATAAATTTCTTTTGCATTGGCCGCCCAGTACCATCTGCCCCGAAAGTAATTCTATTATCAGCAAGTAATCTCTCAAACCCTTCCCTATTTACAATCCATGATCTGCTTGGTGGAGGCAGAAACCGAAGGCCAGTTGGCCCTATGATTTCATAATCACAAGACGGACTATAAGTTCTGGCAGACAAATCGCTTGCGCGCCAAATACCTCTTGGATCATTGTCAGGGTTTTTATATGCTTTTAACTGATCTTCATTTCGTTGTAGTAGGTCCGGATTCCACTCAAGAGAATTTTTCCCATATAGTAAAATGTATTCGTGAGTTGCTGAAACGCCCTTCGCGTCATTTGCTGGCCCATACTTCTTTTGCCATGTGAATGTTGCAATAAAATTAGAATCTCCAAAAACTTCATTGCATATTTTTCGGAGGTTTTCTACTTCTCCGTCATCAATACTGATAAAAATAACGCCGTCGTAGGACAGCAGATTTTTCGCCAGTTTCAATCGCGGATACATCATATTCAGCCAGTCCGTGTGGAACCGCCCGTTGCTCTCCGTGTTCTGCACCAGCCGGTTGCCCGCCTCGTCGTACTGCCCGCTGTTTGCCAGATACTCCCCTGCGTCCTCGGCAAAATCATCCTCATAGACGAAATCATTGCCGGTGTTGTAGGGCGGATCGATATAGATCATCTTGATCCTGCCCAGGTAAGTCTCCTGGAGCAGCTTGAGCACCTCCAGGTTGTCCCCCTCGATGTAGAGATTCTCCGAGTCGAACCCGCCGGGGGTCCCGTCCCGGCCCACGCTCTCGGCGGGGCAGGGCCGCAGGGTCTTGTTAATGGGAGCGTTGGCGGTGAGGATGGCCCTGCGCTTGTCCGGCCAGGTGAACTGGTAGCGCTCCTGCCTGCCCTCCACCACATGGGTGGCAATCTCCTGCCGCAGCACATCCGCGTCGATGGCCCGGACCACCTGGCCGTCTTCATCGATGGTCTCGGTCACCGCGTTGGGAAACAACTCCGTCAGCTTGCGGAAGTTCTCATCTGCCAGATTTGGGGTGTGCATTTTAAGCTTGTCCATCATCACTTTCCCTCCAAACTAGTATTGTTGACACCTCTAGTGAACATAAAAGAAGTATTTTTCATCGTCTGTAAAGTCTGTGCCACTGAATTGATTTCTTTTTTCAGTTCATCTATTTCAGAAATATAAATCAAAAAATGCTTGTAGTCCTGAAAATCGATTCTATTAGTCTCCGTATATGTTTTCTTCTTTCCGCTGGCACAATATTTAATCACTACTGACAGTTCACTCTCTTTATATTTCATTGCTTCTCCGAAAGTAACATCAAGGGCGATAACCCATTGTTGCTTGGGATGAATTGAAACATTTAAACTGCTTCGATCTTCTATTTTTTCCTGAGCCTTTTGTGGCAATTGTTTTCTAAAAGATTCATTAAAAGTTATTTCACTAAGCTTGGCAGAGACTTCTCCCACATTTCTTATTACCAGACAAGCAAGGTTGCTTCTTTTAAGTTCAAAGGATACCAACAAATACGGCCTTTTCTTTTCATGCCGTTCAATTAGCAAGAGCAATATTGCAACAAGAGAAATAACAGAACATACTGCGGAAACAATTGCTGCATAATCCATGCTGCTATTCGAATTTTCAATTGCTTCGGCTAAACGATTAATAGCATCAATCATATAACGCCCTCCAAATCCGCCCGTAAATTATTAATCTGCAGATGCAATTCAAACTTCTTTTTTGGCTGCTTCTCCGCCCGCAGTTTCCGCTCCAGCTGCTCGATTTGCCGCTGGAGCTTCCCCCGGCGCTCATCCTCGGCCAGCTGCTCGTCCAGGGAGCGGCCAGGCTCCACTGTAACATTTCCCACCTGGATCAGCAAGTTCTCCCACACCGCGTCCAGGTCCAGGCCGTTCAGTGTCACCCGCAGGCTGTCCGGCGCCGCCCAGTTTCCCTGGAGCAGCTTGGAGCGGTATGCCGCCAGCCGGGCCCGGTCCTCAAAGCAGAGGACAAAGAGCATGTTCTGGTCAATGAGCCGGGACAGCAGGACGATGTTCTTCTCGTCGTACTCCGCCCGCTTCAAGGTCACCAGAAGAACATAGAAAGAAGATACCGTTTCTCCGGCGGCGAAGGCGGTGTTGGACGGCGAGATCTCATTGACGATATCGATACGGCTGACGTCGGCGTCAAATTTTTCCCGGGCGGTGGTGTTCATTGCGAATTTCTTATAGATAGCGATTTTCGGGAGCTGGCGCTTCAGCTCCGTCGTCTTTGGCAGTCCGAGCATGTTGTCCCTCCTTACCGAACGACCAGGAAACAGATCAGTTCAAAATCATCCAGCCCCTTGATCGCCCCGGTGAGGAAGCTCATCTGCCCGCCGGACAGGAAGCTGTCGATGTCGCTCTCCGACTTGACCTGGATGATGGACGCGATGGCGTCGCCTAGGAGGCGCGAATACTTCCGCATATCCCGGCCATCCCGTGTCTCCCGGTTGAATGCGGTATAGAGCGCCCGGATGGGCTCCGATCTCCCCTTGCACAGATAACGCATCTTGTCCAGCAGCTCTTTCGGGGAGAGGTGGTCACAGAGGATCTCGCCCTCGTCGGAGAGGTATACCATATAGAACGGGTGCAGCCGGTTCTGATGGTCGATGTTAATGCCGCCGGTACGGTTCTCCAGGATGAAGATCACGCCAGGGCGGGCGTCGCCCGCTGCGGGGACCACGGCATGGAGACCGAGAGGCGTCTTTTCCAGGCTCGGATGCGTCTTTGCATACTCCAGCAGATCGAGACGAAATTCATTGAGGCCCAGGTCCATGATGGAGATGCCGCCTGACATGTCCTCCATGTCCACGACCTCCTCCTTGAGCCGCTGGAGCTGTACTTTCCGGTACTCCAGGTCCGTCTTTTCATCCTCGCTGAGCAGGTTGTCGTCCCCGGTGGCGGTCATGTCCACGATCTTCATGCGGGTCTCCACCCGGGCCTTCAAATTGATGTACTCGTCCAGAGAGATGTCCGGCCAGAAGTTGACCATCCGGATGTACTGATTCTGGCTGCCGATGCGGTCGATCCGCCCGAAGCGCTGGATGATACGGACCGGGTTCCAGTGGATATCGTAGTTGATGAGGTAGTCACAGTCCTGGAGGTTCTGGCCTTCAGAGATGCAGTCAGTGGCGACCAGGACGTCGATGCTGCCAGGATCTTCCGACAACAGGTCCTTCCTCTTGGAGATGGGCGAGAAGCAGGTCAGGACCGTATTCATGTCGTGGAGCGGCTTTCGGAGGGTCGTCCTGCCCTCTACAGTTCCCGTGATCATGGCTGTGTCCAGGCCAAATCGATCTTTTACAAATCGGCTGACGTGGGTATACAGGTACTCCGCGGTATCAGAAAATGCGGTGAAGATGATGACCTTTTTATTGCCGGCATTGAGGGGATGCTCGATCTTCTCCGCAAGGGTCTTTAACAGATCCTGGAGCTTGCTGTCGTGCTCCGGTGTGATGTCAGCGACCATATAATCCAGAAGGTCCAGCGTCTCCTTGTCCTTTGCCAACGCTGTACGCCAGGACAGATAGTCCATATCCGCCAAGTCGATATGGACCTTCCGGCCAATAGAGAACAGGTCATCGCTGTTCTGATCATCCCAGTCAAATTCTCCGGCGTCAGAAAGATCGATCAGCGTGACCTCCTTCCCCTTCCGGCGGTCGAATTCGTCGATCATGCGAAGCGTCTCTTTGATCTGCCTCTGGATCCTGCGCAAGGTCAGGCTGAAAGAGTGGACGGAGCTCTCCATCCGCTTCATCAGGTTGATGCCCATCAGCCGCCGGATACCCTGTTCACGGTTAGCCTGTGTAAAACCAACATTGACCTTGTTGTCCTCGTAAAGAGCGGCATACTTCTCCATCCTGCTGGCCAGGATGAAGTGGGTGGGCATATAGATCATCAGGTTCAGCTCCATGAGCTGGGTAAATATCTCGTTGTAGTTGATAGCGGCCTTCAGATCCGTCAGGCAGGGACTTTTTGAGATTGGCTTCAGGCGGGTCGGAAATGTGCCGATCTCGGACATATCATAGTATTTTTCGATATGCTTGCGGGAACGGGCGATGGTCACGCTGTCCAGCACCTCAAAGAAATCGAAATCCAGCATCCGCTGCAGTCTGTCCGTGGTACGCTCTGCCGCGCCCCATTTGCTCCAGGTATTAAAGGCTTTCTGCGCATTGCGGAAGATCTCCTCAATAGGCCGGGAAGTAGCGAGCTTGTCCTCAATGAGAGAAGGGTCCCCTTCATAAGCCAATTGGAGCTGGTTCTTCAGATCATTGAACCGGTTGTTGACCGGCGTGGCGGACAGCATCAGGACCTTGGTCTTGACCCCTTTCCGGATCACCTGATTGAGCAGGCGGAGGTAGCGGTTTTCTTTCTCGTTTTCGCCACCACTCAGTTTTCCACCGTTGCGAAAATTATGGGATTCGTCAATGACGACAAGATCGTAGTTGCCCCAGTTCAGGTCGGCCAGCCTTGTCCCGTTGGATTCCCCATGGGTACGCCCCAGATCCGTGTGATACAGTACGTCGTAGCGAAGCCGGTCTTCATCGAGCGGATTGTTCCGATAGTTGCCCTTGTATGTATTCCAGTTGTCCGCCAGTTTTTTCGGGCAGAGGACCAGGACGCGCTGGTTCCGGTTCTCGTAGTATTTTATGACGGCCAAGGCGGTGAAGGTCTTGCCGAGGCCGACGCTGTCTGCCAGAATACAACCGTTATACTTCTCCAGCTTATTGATGATAGCCAGAGCGGCATCCCGCTGGAAACTGTAGAGCATCCCCCAGACCTTGCTGTTTTTGAAGCCAGTCGCTTCCTTGGGGAGGACATCCTCTGAAATATCTTCCAGAAATTCATTGAAAATATGATAGAGTGTCACAAAATAGATAAATTCCGGCGCATTTTCTTTATAGGCGGCGGTGATGCTATCGATGACTTCCTCTGTGACGATTTCCATGCGGCTGCTGTCGTTCCACAGAGAGTCGAACAGATCCAAATAGGCCTTTGAGAGTTGGGCTCCGATTTTTTGCACCATCTGATAGGCGTCGTTGCCCCGCTCACAGCCCAGCATCGAGGTCGTAAATTCCATAATGGGCATATAATTTTTGTCATCGACATTCATAAAGCCCATCATATTTTCAGTTGTGATATTGGATTTGAATACGGCTTTTTTTCGGATCCACTCCGCACACTCCCGTGCAATGGCCCGCTGTGTCAGTTCGTTGCGCAGTCTGACCTCAAATTCCGTACCGTACAGACTGCGCTCGCGGGACAGGCGCGGGATATAGAATTCCCGACTTTCTTTAGGAGCTTTCTCAGCAGAAAAAGTCGGAGATGTAAATATAAAGCGCAGCTCATTGATATCCGTGAGTTGTTTCTTCAGCGCCTGATAGGCATATATGGAGAAACACGCGGCAGCAATAGACAACTTACTGCCCTCTTTGATCTCGGCTGACAGGTCTTCCAACAAAATCTTGTTCTTATTGTCGATCAGTTCCATTTCATTATCCCCACAAGATCACAGCACGTTTTTAGACTATCTGTAAGTTGGAATGGGTCAAGAAACATTGCTCTGACAGTGACCCCATCGTTGGAATGAAACGCAATGCTCTGCTGCGCCGGTATCTTGTCCGTCTCTGGATAGAGCAGCGTAACGCACTCAGCTCTGTACTTTTTTTGGTAGGCGTACATCTGGTACATATCCGTCTGGCTGATACCGTAGCTTGGCGAAGTGTTGGTGAGGAGCTTCCACTTGGTGTCCAGGACGAATACCTTCCCGTCCCGCTTACGGGTCACCACGATGTCCGGCCGCAGATGGAACTGCCGGTTTGGTGTATCGAACAGGGAGTGCCTCTGATCCTGTACGGAGACGCTGAAGTCCTCGGCGGGGAGGAGCCGCTTCAGCTTCTCCGCTACATAGCTCTCGAACAGGACCTCCATGGGGTAGAGAAGCGCCCAGGCGACTTCGGGACCGGTGTAGGAGGTGAAGCCCTGGCCGGTCAGGAACACGCGGCACCAGCGCAGGGCGGCGGCGTAATCCCGCATCCCTCTCTCGGAGGTGCATTTTGAGAAATCGTCCGCATAGTTTGACGACGGTTCCACGCAGGCAAAAATATTGAGCAGTGTTTTGAGGTCGGTTCGGTTCCGGGAGGAGCCGCTTCTGTGGCTGAGAAACTGAAGGGTCGCCTTGATGAGCCGGTTTTCGGGCCTGTTGACGTCAAACTCGTCGCGCTCCACAAAGACCCGCTCCCGGTGGGCGATGTTTTGCTTGATCTGCTGGGAGAACAGCAGCTTGCCTTTGACGACACTCTCATTGGACTGCACCGTCCGGTATCCGCTGCGCAAGCCTCTCTTGGCGATTACAAAGACCTCATCAATGAACATGCGGATAAAAATCTCAAAGAGGGGCACCCGGTCCGCTTTCAAATGGGCGGTCTGGATGGTCTTGAAGGGAGAGAGCTCCAATGTCCGCAACATGTCCATCAGCAGCCGGCGGGCACGGCCAGGGTCCTGGTCAGAACAGACCTTGGGAAGGATCTCAATGACAGTTCCATCATTCATCACGATGGTGCCCACATAGTTCTGCGCTGTGATGATCTTCCCAATGCCCTTTTTGGCGGATATCGTCATCAGTTCCAGCCCGTCCGCGCCACGACCGCGACAGGTCAGCAGAAAGCTCTCCAGCTGCGCAAACATCTTTTCAGGCAGTGTCGTGTAGCCGTCTATGGTCCGTCCCGAGACAAATGAACTGTATTCCGTGATAGTGATGGGCTGTTTTCCACTCATTCCCGCACCTCAATTTCCGCTCATTAAATCGAATGATAAGACTCCGGCAAATCAAAGGCCACTGGATTGACTGCATAGAGCACCCGGTCTTCTACACCCACGTTGGCACTGCCAAAGAGCTTGTCGCTGTTGACCGGCCGCGCGATGATAAACTGTTTCTCCTCGGAATCCTTCTGGTTGTCCCCCAGCACCAAACGGATTTTTTCGTAATCATCAAAGAAATACTCTTGGAGCAACGGAAGAATATTGTTCCGGAAAATTTCCGCCAGTTTTACAATTGTGGGCTCCTTCCGCAGGGGCAGGAAGTAGCCGTGCCCCACCGTGTGTTCCCGGTCGTAGAGGACCTCGATCCGGCGGTTCATCCGCTCCAGCATGTCTTTGATGGAGATATCCTCCACCTTGATGTTCTTCAGCAGTTCCGCGTCAGGCATCATCTCCCGGAATTGGAACCGGCGGCGGAGAGCCGTGTCGATGGCCGCAATGGAGCGGTCGGCGGTGTTCATGGTGCCGATCAGGTACACATTGTCCGGAACGCCGAAGGGCTTCTTGGAGTACGGCAGCTTTATCGCCAGCTCCTCCGGCTGCCCCAGGCGTTTGGTAGGCTCGATGAGGGTGATGAGCTCGCCGAAGATCTTGGAGATGTTGCCCCGGTTGATCTCGTCGATGATGAATACATAGTTGCTGCTTTTCGGCGGATGCTTCTCCGGCCCCATGTATTTTAGCGCCAGTGCCATGGCGTCGGCGGCGGAGATGTTCAGCCTGTACACGGAGGACAGGGTCATTGTGGTGCCGTTCAGCCCGGTGATGTCCTCTCGGATACCCTTTACAAGCCAGTTGACTCTCCGCAGGCGCTTGTACTGGGAATACTCGCTGTGCCACTCATATTCGCCCGTCACAACACCGATGGCGTCGATGGTGGTGGAGCTGTAGCAGGAGAACACGATGTCGCCTACGCTCATTCGGTTTATGAAGGAATTGAGGACGATGCGGCCGCCGTTCACATAGTTTGTTTCGTCGGTCAGGATCTCGCCATACTCATCCCACCCGATCCGGATGCAGCCCTGATCCAGGCACTCTGTCCGGATTTGGTTTTCTCCTGCCCCGGCCAGACAGACCTTCCAAACCGTCGGGCTATCGTTCAGGCCGTAGTTCTGCCGTTCCTCTTTCCGAATCGGCTGGCCGGCGCGCTCGCAGAACGCTTTGAAAAGACCGGGAACGATCTCATATTCCAAATCGGCGGCTTCCTCATCACCTCGATTCATGGTGGGGCGGATGCCCTCGATAAACTCCTCGTAGCCGTAGGACTGATGGAAGGTGGTAAACTCGATGTATCCATCCGACTTGTACTTCCTATACCGCTCCATCACGGCCTCGTAGGGTTCACGTTCTACCGCCTTCAGAGTCTCATTCTCAATAATGGCCACGGCGTAGAGGGCGGTGTGGTAGGTCTTGCCCGTCCCCGGCGGGCCATAGAGGATCGTATTTTTGTCGATATCCGTGGTTCGATTCTCGCACTTATCAATCAGCATTTTCACGTTGTAGGCCCCCTTTTTGGATAGCTGGCTCCCAAAATAGATGATATCCATGGTGAGAAGGTGGAACTGTTCGTCCTTATAGCAGTTGTCATCCAGTCGGTTTTTGCTCATCTGCTGGAGTTTATAGTCCTCTCGGACAGCGCTTATGATGATTTCACACAGCTCGAAATACTTGCTCAGTGCCAGCGCAGTTCTACCACCGGATGTTGATTGATACATCGTAGGCCTTCCCAGTAGACCGACGAAGTCTTTAAACATCGTGTCCTTATACAGATAATATTTTCCCGGGTATTCAAACGCAAGGTAGAGCGAAGTCGCACGGAGGTCCTGGTCGTGTTTCTTCTCATTTCCCTTAGCAAATGCAGATCTGCAGAACCTCTCAAAGCATGCATCACACCCGCCGCTGAATGCTTCCAGACGATGGGATAATGGCTTGGTTTCATCAAAAAGGCACTTAAACAAGCCCCTTATGGTTTCAGGTTCAAACTGCGCAAGGGAGCACATCATCCTATAGGGGTAATACATGGAGGAGGTCAGCAGATTGCCGCCGTCTGGTTTCCCGTCCCTGGGCCGCTTATAGGTCTCACCCGCGTAGCGGTAGGCCTCCCGGTACATCTCCGCAAAGTCCTCGGCGTCAATGTTCCAATTATCTTTGTAGTGCTTGAGGACCTCCCATTTGTAGCGTTCCTCGTCATCGACCCGGGCGAAATCCGCTTTGTAGGCGGCGATAATGCCCCCTATGGTGGGAAAGCTGTACTCCTCCCCCACGTACTCATAGTGTTTATTCCCTAGAAATAGGAAAAAAGATGCATGCGCATCTGGGACCCAGTTGTTTGTGAAGTTGTAGCAGTAATCGTTGAGGCCAATGCTGGACGTCTTTGTCCCGTATTTGCCCTGGATCATCCCAATGATCTCCTGCTGGGACAGCTGGGTCCCCAGCGGGATCTCTTTCAGGCACTCTCTGAATTGCTCAATGATGGTCATTGATCTGCGCGCTCCCTTCTGGCCTCCGGATAGTATATGGTCAAGATTTTTCCATTTTTGATTTTTCTTTATTTTAGCGGAAAGATTGCTGACGGTCAAGCGTAGACCCCCTTTTTGCCTGCGCCAATACGAGATTCTTTCGGCACGGCCGGTCTTGGCTCCTGCCAGTGGAGGCGGCGAGTTGCAAAAAGTGACTGGATCAAGTTATAATAGGGCACAGATTAAAAATGGGAGACTGTTATGCGCACTTTTTCTGTATGCGGGAAAACCGTATCTGTTTGCTCCAGCGATATACCGGGCGCCCCGGCGGTCTATCTCAACGCATTCTCGGATGAGGGGCAGCAAGTCTTTCAGGCTGTGCAGGACGCCGGAGGTCCGGCGTTCACGTTGGTGACGGTCAGCAGCTTGGATTGGGACCGCGATATGGTCCCCTGGAACTGTCCGGCTGTGTTTAAAAACGCCCAGCCCTTTGTCGGAGGTGCCGGAAACTTTCTCCAGCTTCTGACGGAGAAGATCGTTCCAGAGGCAGAGAAAGAACTGCCCGCGCCTCCACTGTGGCGGGGAATCGCGGGGTACTCTTTGGCAGGGCTGCTTGCTGTATATGCACTTTATCAGACGGATGTGTTCTCCCGGGCGGCCAGTATGTCCGGCTCCCTGTGGTTTCCGGGGATGAAGTGGTATGTCTTTTCCCGCGAGTGGAAACGACCGCCGGACGGTGTATACTTTTCCTTGGGCGACAAGGAGAACAGGACCCGTAATCCGGTTTTAAAATCCGTCCGGCAGGATACGGAGGAAATTGAGGCACTCTATCAGAGCAAGGGAGTTGATACCGCGTTCCAGCTGAATCCCGGCAATCACTATGACCGCGCCGCAGAGCGCACCGCCGCCGGCATCGCGTGGATCTTAAACAGAGCCAAGAAAACAGTTTGAGTGTTCCCATTTCCGGACATACTCCTCATCTGAAGTGGACGGAGACAGCGCCAGATAGCGACGATTAAAAAACTCGTCCTCTTTGTAAACACCGTATCGATTTACAATGCTTTTTAGCCGAGGGGGATTCGCTGAGAGAAAGGCTGATCATGTTTTCGCGCTTTATCTGGCGTGGTTTGTTTTGGAATCGGTGCGAACTGCTTGTATTTGCTTGGTCGCTATGGTAAACTATGGCTTGATTGGTAAACTCAAGGGTTAGAGAACAGGAGGAGGGCCATCTTGTATAGCTCGATGACGATAGAAGAATTGCTGGAGGCTCAGGAAGGAGAGCACATCCAGTTCAAAGAAGCAAAAAACCGTTTTTCTTTTGACGAAGCGGCTCAATGCTGCTGTGCCCTGTCCAATTGCGTCGGTGGGAAATTGATATTTGGCGTTACCGATGAACGCCCTCGCAAAGTTGTGGGGAGCCTTGCTTTTGACCAGCCGGAGCGTATCCGCAAGGGGTTGATCGATAAGTTAAGGGTGATGGTCGACTTCCAGTTATATGAGTATCGGGGCAAGCGGGTTTTGGTATTTGATGTGGCTGGAAGACCCCTTGGACTTCTTGTGCAGGCTAACGGCGTAGCATGGTGGTATGAAGGAGACAGCCTGATTCCAATGCCGGAGGGTGTCCGACGCAGAATATACGCGGAGGCAGGGTTTGATTTCTCCGGCAGCATCTGTCCAGCCGCGAGCCTGGATGACTTGGATGAATCTGCTGTCGAGGCATTCCGGGGAAAATGGGTGGAAAAAAGCGGCAACCGGCGGCTCTTGAGTTTGTCCAAAGAGCAGCTGCTCCATGATTGTGAAGCAATCACGGCTGATGGTGTCACCTATGCCGCCCTGGCCCTGTTTGGGAAGAGAGAATCTTTGGGTAAATATCTGCCGCAGGCAGAGATCATCTTTGAGTACCGGTCGTCAGACGCATCAGGACCGGCAAGCCAGCGAGAGGAATTCCGGGCGGGATTCTTCTCCTGCTATGACCGCCTGTGGGAACTGGTCAATCTGCGGAACGACAAGCAACACTATCAAGAGGGATTTTTTGTCTATGATATCCCTACATTCAACGAGCGGGTCGTTCGTGAGGCGATTCTGAACGCCGTAAGTCACAGAAACTATCAAATGGGCGGAAGTGTGTTTATCCGCCAGTATCGGGACCGGCTTGTAGTGGAAAGCCCTGGTGGGTTCCCTGCCGGTATCTCTCTGGATAATATCCTTGACCGTCAATTGCCACGAAACCGCCGAATTGCGGAGATCCTGGGCCTCTGTGGTTTGGCGGAGCGTTCCGGCCAAGGCATGAACCTCATTTATGAGCTGAGCATCAAAGAGGCAAAACAATTGCCGGATTTCACCGGCACGGATGATAATTTTGTCACTATTACCTTGAACGGCCTGGTGCTTGACACCAAAATGCTTTCACTTATCAACCAGATCGGAAATGATCGAATGGATACACTCTCGACAGGAGATTTCCTGGTTATCAATGCGCTCTACCATGAGATGGCTGTGGCAGAAAACCTGCGGCCCTGCCTCAAACGGCTGACGGAGATTGGAATCGTGGAGCATATTGGCCGCAAAAAATATGTCCTCGCCCGGGGCCTCTATGCGGCTGCCGGGAAATCCGGAGTCCATACTCGAGTGGTTGGATTGGACAGGGATACGAATAAGGAGTTGCTTTTGAAGCATATTCGTGAGAACGGAAGTAAGGGAACTCCTTTTAGGGAGTTGCAGCAGGTGTTGCCAGGGCTGAGTCGAGGTCAAATCCAAACTTTGTTGCGGGAACTCCGGGTGGAAAACCGTATCTATTGTGACGGCCATACAAGTGCGGCTAAATGGTTTATTATGGAAGAGAATGAAATGGACAAATAGAAAAACTTGAGACTAACTTGCATCAAACTTGCATTAAACTTGAGATTAAACTTGCTGGAATGATAAGACGAGTTGCTCGATGCTACCTTCTTTGTATACACTGTATCGATTTGCGGAGATTTGACTACTGGTTCGTAAAAACTAAAGGTTGCACAATATAGAACAACGTGTCATAATACCCCCAAGAGGAAAGAGGGGGTA
>CANQCS010000083.1 GCA_947589745.1 uncultured Oscillospiraceae bacterium | reverse complement strand
CCACGGCCATCTCCACCGTGGCGGGCACCTTCGCCGCCATCGGCATCTACAGCCTGACCAAGAAGTGGCGGGACCCCGTCCTGGTGGTCAACGACATCCCCATGATGAACGCGGATATCGTCACCGGCGTCAGCCTGTGCCTGTTCTTCGTGGCGTTCTTCAACGGTTGGCGGGGCTTCGCCGAGTGGTTCAACGGTGTGCAGAGCGTGGTGGAGCTGCCGGTCCGCCTGACCCTGGGCCTGGGGACCCTGCTCATCGCCCATGTGTGCTTCAACATCCCCTATGTGATCCTGAACGTAGCGCCCCGCCTCCGCCAGATGGACAAGAACCTGGTGGACGCGGCCCAGGACCTGGGCTGCACCTGGATGCAGGCGTTCTTCAAGGTGATCCTGCCGGAGATCAAGCCGGGCATCGTGTCCGGCGCACTGATCGCTTTCACCATGTCGGTGGACGACTTCGTGATCTCCTACTTCACCGCCGGTTCCGCCACCTCCACCCTGGCCATGACCATCTACGGCATGACCAAGAAGCGGGTGACCCCGGTGATCAACGCGGTGTCCACGCTGATGTTCCTGGCGGTGCTGATCGTGCTGATCGTCAACAACATCCGGGAGGCCCGGCAGGCCAGGCTGGCCGAGAAGCGGGCCAGCTTCGAGCCCGTGCGGCAGTCCCCCTTTGTGGAGAAGTTCAAGGAGTGGATGGCCACCCGCCAGGGCAGGATGGTCCGCCGTGTGACCGCGCTGGCGGCCTGCGTGGCCTTCGTGGTGACGGTGACGTTCCTGACCGCCTTCACCACCAGCCAGCCGGTGGTGAACGTGTGCTCCTGGGGCGAGTACATCGACGAGGACCTGATCACCGAGTTCGAGGAGGCCACCGGCATCCGGGTCAACTACCAGACCACGGACTCCAACGAGACCATGTACTCGCTCCTAAAGAGCGGCGGCGCGGACTACGACGTGGTGGTCCCCTCCGACTACATGATCTCCCAGCTGCTGGAGGAGGGGATGCTGGAGGAGCTGGACTACAGCCAGATCCCCAACTTTGAGCTCATCGACCAGCGGTTCCGGAACCTGCCCTACGACCCGGAGAACAGGTACACGGTGCCCTACACCTGGGGCACGGTGGGCATCATCTACAACACCACCATGGTGGACGAGGAGATTGACAGCTGGTCCTGCCTGTACGACGACAAGTACGCGGGGCAGGTGCTGCTGATCAACAACTCCCGGGACGCCCTTGGCATCGCGCTGATGTACCTGGGCTACTCGGTGAACACCACGGACGAGGCGGAGATCCGGGAGGCCTACGCCCTCATTGAGGACGCGGCCCGCCGGGGCGTGTTCCAGGGCAAGGTGATGGACGAGGTGTTCCAGACCATGGAGGGTGGCAACGCCGCCATCGCCACGTACTACGCGGGCGACTATCTGACCATGCTGGAGAACAACGAGGACCTGGCCTTCGTGGTGCCCAAGGAGGGCTCCAACTGGTTCGTGGACGCCATGTGCGTCCTGAAAGACGCGCCCCACTACGACAACGCCATGAAGTGGATCGACTTCATCGCCTCCACGGACAGCAACCTCCGGAACATGGACTACATCTGGTACGCCTCCCCCAACGCAGAGGCGCTGGAGATGTACCCGGAGTGGTACGAGGAGCAGTACGAGGAACCCCTGGACATGGATATCTATAATATCATGGCCGCCCCCGACGACGTCCTGGACCGGTGCGAGATGTATGTGTGTCTCCCCCAGGAGACACGGACACTATATAATGATCTGTGGATTCAGTTGGGAATTGAATAACCGTCACTGATACATGCTGCGAGGGGGCTCCGCCCCCTCGTGGCTTTTTTGCGCCCCTTCGGCGGGGCGGCCCCCTGGTGACTTTTCCCCCGTGGGAAAAGTCACCAAAAGCACGTTTAAGAAAACCAAAGGTTTTCTTAAAAATCTTTCCTTATTTTTTGTTTTGTTTTGCGCTCCCCCTGTGGTTGGTTTGGTCTAAACCGCACCGGGTCCCGTGTATGGGGGCGAAGCGGCTACCGATAGTATGTCCCCAAGGAGATCCTGCTGCGGCGCAAGTTTCGCCGCTTGGGGCGGCGAAACCGAACATTGGCTGCGCTGGTCGTTTTTACGTATTCCGACTGCGTCCTGCTCCGTTCCACTACGCACAGGACAGATTTTCGTATACGGCCCGATACGAAACATCCATCAATTGCGTAGTGGAACGGAGCAACCGGCAGTAAGACTACGGAAAAACTACACAGCAGTACCGATGAAAGCTTTCCCTGGGTCCTACCCAACAACCATCTGCCCTTAACCGTCCTCCCCGGGGATTCTCAAGGGGCCCCAGCCCCTTGAGCAACTTTTTGGGTACTTTTTGTTTGCACAAAAAGTACCCCAGGGTGCGCGGCGAAGCTGCGAAATGATTAAGAGGTGGTAGGGGCCGGAGGCCCCTACTGATTGGCGCCGGGGGCTGCCGCCCCCGGCCGTTTTTCAAATCCCGTTGGGATTTGAAAAAAATTTAGAGATTTCTTTCAACCGGCAGGTGAAATTCAACGAAATTGACTTGAAATAGCAAAATGAATATGATATAATAAATGCGCGCCGGATTATGGCCAGCGGGGCATGCCCCGCTATCGTGTTTGATAAGACATCAAACACGATACCCGGCTTGTATCCGGACCAAAATAAACCCGCGCTGGTTCGCGGGAATTCATCAACAGGAGGTACTTAGATGAAAAAATTCAGAAAGCCCCTCGCGCTGCTGCTCGCTCTCGCTATGACGCTGGCCCTGCTGGCCGGCTGCGGCGGCAGCAACAACGGTCAGACCGATGACAGTCAGACCAACAACGGCAGCCAGACCAACAACGGACAGACCGACGACACCACGCCTGCCGACGAGGGCGGCGAGGAGGTCGAGCAGCTCACCGGCGAGTCCGGCAAGTACACCTACCGCTCCTACACCGGCACCATCGCGGTGAACTGGAACCCCCACGACTACGAGGACAACACCGCCAGCGACACCATGAGCTACATCATCGACAGCCTGTACGCTTTCAACTTCGACGATGAGCTCCATCCCACCGACGTCCTGAACCCCGAGGTGGACGACGACTACGAGCCCTATGGCGGCTACGTGATCCTGCCCGCCATGGCCGCGGACTATCCCACCGATATCACCGAGCAGGTGAAGGCCGAGCACCCCGAGTGGATCCCCGCCGACGCCACCGAGGGCTACGCCTGGTCCATCCCCCTGCGTGAGGACCTGTACTTCGACACCGGCTACCACATCACCGCTGAGACCTACGTGGAGGGCGCCAAGCGTCTACTGGATCCCAAGATGCAGAACTACCGCTCCACCGACGTCTACGCCAACCCCTGGGGCATCGTGGGCGCTGAGGCCTACTTCAAGCAGGGCTCTACCAACTACCATGACAACGGCGACGAGGGCATCGCTTTCGCCGACATGACCAAGGCCGACGACGGTCAGTACTTCTACAACGACATGCCCGTCTACATCCCCCTGGACGTGGAGATGACCTGGCTGGGCGGCACCCTGCGGGATACCGTCGACAGCTACGGCGCCGACTACTTCGTCCTGGACCACTGGGAGGAGCTGGTGGCTCTGGCCGACGAGGAGGGCCTGATCCCCTGCACCGACGACAACCTGGCCCTGCTGGCCACCGTCACCACCGGCAACCCCGCCTGGGGCGAGACCGAGGCCGATTTGCCCAACTACGTGGTGTACGCCGAGCAGATGCCCGACGGCATCGACTTCAGCACCGTCGGTATCTATGCCGCCGACGAGTACACCCTGGTGGAGGTCCTGGGCGCTTCCCGTACCGGCTTCTCTCTGTACTACAGCGGTATCCAGGACACCCTGCTCCTGGTGGAGCCCGACGTGTACGACTCCTGCATCAAGCAGGACGAGGCCGGCAACTACTACAGCACCTACTGCACCAGCGCCGAGACCTCTCCCTCTTACGGTCCCTACTCCATGACTGAATACCAGACCGAGAAGATGATGCACTTCTCCAAGAACGACAAGTGGTACGGCTACACCGAGGACACCTATCACGTGTATAAGGACCCCACGGACGGCCAGACTTATCATATGTATCAGACCACCGACGTGGACATCCAGCAGATCTCCGAGATGACCACCGCCAAGCAGATGTTCCTCACCGGCCAGCTCAGCGACTACTCCATGCAGCCGGATGACTACGACCAGTACGGCTTCTCCGACTACCTGTACGCCAGCCCCGGCGCCACCGTGTTCTTCTTCCTGCTGACCGGCGATCTGGATGGCCTGCAGACCCGCGAGGCCGCCGCTGACTTCGACCAGGCCGCCTATGACCTGGAGACCATCGCCGTTCCGTCCTTCCGTCAGGCCATCGGCGTGTCCTTCGACAAGCAGGCCTACTGCGACGACGTGGCTCCCTCCTACACCCCCGGCTATGGCATCTTCGGTGACACCATCATCGTCGATCCCGCCTCCTGCACTTTCTACCGCGACACCCCGCAGGCCAAGCAGGTCCTGGCTGACTTCTACTCCGTGGATCTGGCCAGCTACAACAACGACCTCGACGCCGCCGTGGACGCCATCACCGGTTACGATCCCGACACCGCCAAGGAGCTGTATGCCCAGGCCTTCCAGGATGCCCTGGACGCCGGCTACATCACCGATACCGACGGCGACGGCATCTGCGACCAGACCATCAATATCGAGTGGGGCGTCGTGGGCAGCCTGTCCGACGCCCGCCAGAAGCAGATCGCGTGGCTGAACGACCACTGGCTGGAGGCCGTCAAGGGCACTCCTTTCGAGGGCAAGGTCGGCATTGTCGCCTCCAAGACTATCTGGGACAACGCCACCTGGGC
Source organism: uncultured Oscillospiraceae bacterium (assembly GCA_947589745.1). Classification (GTDB taxonomy): domain Bacteria; phylum Bacillota; class Clostridia; order Oscillospirales; family Oscillospiraceae; genus Pelethomonas. Next base: position 8,329 of record CANQCS010000083.1, on the reverse strand, counting down.
TGACGGCATCAAGTCCGGCCAGATCGACATGATGCTCGCCGGCTGGTCCGGCTCCACCATGGATCCCTACGGCCTGCTCCAGGCTTACACCTGGCCCAGCTACTCCTACGCGGTCAACTGGTACGACACCACCAAGGATATGATGACCCTCAACCTCAACGGCGAGGACATCACCCTCAGCGTGTATGACTGGGCCGAGGCCGTCAACGGCACCATCGTCACCGACACCAACGGCGTGAACCGCGTCTTCGGTGAGAACGAGTCCGATCCTGAGACCCGCACCACCATCCTGGCGGCTGTAGAAGGCAAGATCCTCCAGACCTATACCTATCTGCCCTTCATCAACGACGGCTCCAAGGCCCTGTTGAGCCAGCAGATGTATTACGTGGTCGACGACTACAACCCCGTCATGGCCCGCGGCGGCATCCAGTACATGCGCTATAACTACGACGACGCGCAGTGGGCTGATTACGTCAACGAGCAGGTCGCCGAGCACGGTATGCTCCAGTACTGATATCTGCCGGCCGGGCAGACTCCCCTGGCTTAAAGTGAGCTGTACGCGGCGGGGGGGCGGTTTCGCCCCCCTGCCGCGCGAGTTTATCCGGCTGTCATATGTCCCGGAGTCTTCTGCGGGGCGTATGACAGCCATCCGGAAAAAAGGAGGAATCGCGATATGTATATGGTCAAGTACACCATCCAGAGGCTGGTGTACATGCTCATGGTATTCCTGATCATCACGCTGATGTGCTTCGTGCTGATCCGGATGTTGCCCCTGCCGGCCCTGCCCCCCAATGACCCCCACACGGAGATCATCGCCCTCCGCCGGGAGGCCCTGGGGTATAACAAGCCGTACCTGGAGCAGTTCTGGATCTTCATCAAGAACGTGTTCACCGGCTTCAACTGGGGCGTCTCCGAGCAGCTGTACATCGGCCGCCAGGTGTGGGACGTGTTCCTGGAGAAGCTGCCCGCCACCATGATCGTGAACCTGTACTCCATCCTGTGGACGATCCCCATCGGCATCGGCCTGGGCATCCTGGCGGCGCTCATGAAGAACACCTGGGTGGACTACACCATCTCCACGCTGACCATGGTGGTCATCTCGGTGCCCAGCTTTGTGTACGCCTTCCTGATCCAGTACATCTTCTGCTTCAAGCTGCGGTGGTTCCCCTTTGTGATGAACGGAGGCACGGACTACTTCACCTGGTCCATGTTCCTCTCCATGATCCCGGCGGTGCTGAGCCTCAGCTTCGGCGTGATCGCGGGCTTCTGCCGGACCACCCGCGCGGAGCTGACGGAGGTGCTGACCAGCGAGTTCATGCTCCTGGCCCGGACCAAGGGGCTGACAAAAGCACAGGCTACGGTGCGCCACGCTCTCCGCAACTGCTTCGTGGTCATCGTGCCCGGCATTTTCGGCGAGTTCATTGGCATCCTGGGCGGCTCGCTGATCATCGAGAGGATCTTCTCCATCCCCGGCGTGGGCGCCCTGACCCTGAACGCCATCAACGCCCGGGACTACAACGTGTTCATGCTGTCCACCTGCTTCTACACGGCCATCGGCCTGATGGCCGGGCTGGTGGTGGATATCAGCTACGGCTTCATCGACCCGCGCATCCGCATGGGTTCCAAGAAGTGAGGGGGAGGACATCATGAAAGATATGAGATACGAGCACATCCCCGCCGAGAAGTTCCGCTTCGTCCAGGAGAACGAGAAGCTCAGCGACAAGGAGCTCCAGACCAAGGCCCGGGGCTTCTTCGCCGACGCCATGCTGCGCTTCAGCAAGAACAAGTCCTCGGTCATCGCCACCTGGATCCTGGCGTTCATGATCCTGTACGCCATCGTGGCGCCCATGCTCTCGCCCTACGACATCCAGGACAAGGACAACATCTACGTCAACTACCCGCCCTTCGTCCGCTCCATCGCGGACAAGGACCTGGGCATCTTCCAGGGCACCCGGTCCTACAGCAGCCAGTCCGACGCCTCCATGGCCTACTGGAAGGGCATCGCCCAGGAGACGGGCCTCGATCCACTGCTGCGGATCACCGGCACCCACGAGACCAAGGTGATGAACCGCGGCCAGGAGGTCACCCGCTCCACCTACGATATCGAGGTCAACGCCTACTACGCCCTGGGCATCCTCTACCGCACCTTCACCTACGCGGAGTTCGAGCGCATCCAGGCCTGGCAGGACGAGACGGGCATCCAGGTGATCTTCCCCTGGGTGGAGCAGTCCGCCATCCAGAACATCACCGACCGGCCCAACATCTGGTATGAGGTGGACAAGAAGGGCTCCGCCATCCTGGACGACGACGGGGAACTGATCCCGGTGTACTCCACCAACCAGGACCTGGCCGGCGCGCCGTACCACTCCCTCCGCATCCCCGGCGACGACGGCAGCTACGCCTACTCCGTGGGCAAGGCCAACTCCGTCCAGTGCCGGATCCTCTACTACAACTACTACCGCTACATGAACGACGGCCAGGAGCCCACCTACCTGATGGGCACCAACGCCATGGGGCAGGATATCTTCTGCGGCATCGGCATCGGCGCCCGGTTCTCCCTGCTCTTCGCCCTGCTGGTGTCCGCCATCAACCTGACCATCGGCGCGTTCTACGGCGCGCTCCAGGGCTACTACGGCGGCTGGGTGGACATGCTGCTGGACCGTATCGCCGACGTGCTGTACGACGTGCCCTTCGTGGTGGTCACCACCCTGTTCCAGCTGCACCTGGCCTCCAAGGTGGGCATCGTGCCGGCCTTCCTGTTCGCCTTCGTCCTGACGGGGTGGATCGGCATGGCCTCCCTGACCCGGCGGCAGTTCTACCGCTTCAAGGGCCAGGAGTTCGTGCTGGCGGCCCGGACCCTGGGCGCCAGCGACCGGCGGTTGATGTTCAAGCACATCTTCCCCAACGGCATCGGCTCCATCATCACCAGCTGCGCCCTGGTCATCCCCGGGGTCATCAGCTCCGAGACCTCCATGACCTACCTGGGCATCGTGGACCTGAGCTCCTTCGCCGGTACCACCATCGGCACCCTGCTGAGCCAGGGCAACGCCGTGGTCACCACCGCGCCCCACGCCCTGCTGTTCCCCAGTATCTTCCTGGGCCTGCTGATGATCTGCTTCAACCTGTTCGGCAACGGCCTCCGGGACGCCTTTAACCCGACGACAAGGGGGATCGACGACTGATGGAAAACAAGCTGCATGTACAGGACCTGCGCATCTCCTTCCGCACCAGCAACGGCAAGGTCCAGGCGGTGCGGGGCATTGATTTCGACCTGGCCAAGGGCGAGACCCTGGCCATCGTGGGCGAATCCGGCTCCGGCAAGTCCGTCACCAGCAAGGCCATCCTGGGCATCCTGGCCGGAAACTCCATCGTGGAGTCCGGCGAGATCATCTACGACGGCCAGGACCTGCTGAAGATCAGCGAGGAGGACTTCCACAAGATCCGCGGCGACAAGATCGCCATGATCTTCCAGGACCCCATGTCCTCCCTGAACCCCATCGTCCGCATCGGACGGCAGCTCACCGAGGCCATGCTCCTCAAGGGCAAGATCCGCCAGCGGGAGAGCCGGAACAACTTCAACGGCTACCTCAAGCGCCTGGAGGAGCAGATGGCCGCCAGCGCCCCCGACGCCGCCGCCAAGGCCAGGGCGGGGGAGAGCTGCAAGAAGTTCGAGCAGTTCGAGCGCAAGCACACCGAGCTGGAGGCCGCCTACAACATGGCCCACGAGGGCGCCACGGAGGCGCTGGACGACATCGAGGTCATCGCCTTCGAGCTGGAGAAAAACACCGTGGCCAAGGGCGCGGCGGACCGCATCAAGGATATCGCCCGCCGCAGCCGGGAGTCCCTCAACAAGTACGTGGTGGACCCGGACCGGTACAAGAGCGAGGTGGAGTCCAACGCCTCCGAGCTGGAGCGGAGCTTCCGGGCCAAGAATTACCAGGCGGTGCTGAAGAACCTCTACCGCCTGCGGGAGATCCTGACCGAGGGCGCGGCCAGGCCCGAGCCCAACTTCTTCCGCATGGGCTACTACCTGACCTTCAGTGGCAAGCCCCTGCCGGACAAGCCGGTGGACCAGCTGAACGACGAGCTGCTGGCCTATCTGCAGAAGGACTTTATGGACGACTTCCTGGCCGATGGGGAGCGGGCCATGGCCTGGTCCGCCGCCCAGTGCCGGGAGCATATCCGCACCGCCATGGACGCCCTGGAGAAGGCCCGCCCGGTGTTCGCCGCCGAGACGCTGGATAAGAAGCTCTGCACGGACACCTGGAAGTCCCTGAGCGACGCGGTGAAGAAGACCGTCGACCCCCTGGCCATCACCAAGGACAGCGTGGTCTACACCTTCTCTCCCAGCATGAAGAGCGAGCTGGACAAGTATTTCCACGGCATCAAGGCCAACGTGGACATCCTCCGCAAGCACGAGAAGGAGCAGCGCAAGCACGACGCCATCGTGGCCAAGGGCAAGAAGCCGGACTGGGAGGTGGCCGAGGCCGCCGTCACGGACCTGGAGCTCATCAAGACCAACCTGGCCCACATCATCGATCGCCTGACGGAGCACTACCGCGGCCTGCTGGACAGCGCCGGCGCCCAGGACTACCGGGCGGAGACCATCGCCGCCATCGACTACCTGCGGGACAACGCCTCCGGCATCGTGGCCAAGGTGACGCCCCAGCTGGCCCGGCAGCGGGCCATCAAGCTGATGGAGGAGGTGGGCATCTCCGAGCCCCACAAGCGCTACCGGCAGTACCCCTTCGAGTTCTCCGGCGGCATGCGCCAGCGCATCGTCATCGCCATCGCCCTGGCCGCCAACCCGGATATCCTCATCTGCGACGAGCCCACCACGGCCCTGGACGTGACCATCCAGTCCCAGATCCTGGAGCTCATCAACAAGCTGAAGGCCGAGCGCAAGCTGTCCGTCATCTTCATCACCCACGACTTGGGCGTGGTGGCCAACATGGCCGACCGGGTGGCGGTGATGTACGCGGGGAAGATCGTGGAGTACGGCACCAGCGAGGATATCTTCTACCACGCCGCCCACCCCTACACCTGGGCGCTGCTGAGCTCCATGCCGGACCTGGACACCAACGAGAAGCTGACCGCCATCCCCGGCACGCCGCCCAACATGATCTACCCGCCCAAGGGCGACGCCTTTGCTCCCCGGAACAAGTACGCCATGGAGATCGACTTCGAGGAGCAGCCGCCCATGTTCCAGATCAGCGATACCCACTACGCGGCCACATGGCTGCTGCACCCAGACGCGCCCAAGGTGGACCCGCCCAAGGCCATCCTGGACCGCATCGCCCGGATGAATCGGAGAAGGGAGGCCCAAGATGCCTGATCAGGAACCCCTGCTGCGGGTAGAGCACCTCTGCCAGTATTTCAAGGCCGGCAGCTTCGTGACCAAGGCCGTGGACGACGTCAGCTTCGACATTCGCAAGGGCGAGGTCTTCGGCCTGGTGGGCGAGTCCGGCTGCGGCAAGACCACCACCGGGCGGTCCATCATCAAGCTGTACAACATCACCTCCGGCAACGTGTACTTCAAGGGCGTGCGCATCTGCGCCGGCACCCAGAAGCTGAAGGAGGAGCTGAAGGCCACCAAGGACCCGGCCAGGGCCGCCGAGCTGAAGGAGCAGATCAAGGCCGCCCAGAACGACCAGAAGAACTGCGACAAGGAGTACGCCGCCAAGCGGGTGGAGGAGTTGAAGGCCCGCTACGAGCCGCTGCTGTCCAGCGCCTCCGGCGAGGAGAAGACCCGTCTGAGCGCCGAGTACCAGAACGAGCTGCGCAAGGCGAAGAACACCCGGCTGGTCACCCAGATCCAGATGATCTTCCAGGACCCCATCGCCTCTCTGGACCCCCGCATGACGGTCCGCGAGATCATCTCCGAGGGCCTGGTCATCCAGGGGGAGCGGGACAAGAAGGTCATTGACGAGAAGGTCTACGAGATGCTGGAGCTGGTGGGCCTGGTGCGGGAGCACGCCTCCCGCTATCCCCACGAGTTCTCCGGCGGCCAGCGCCAGCGCATCGGCGTGGCCCGGTCCATCATCATGAACCCGGACCTCATCATCGCCGACGAGCCGGTGTCCGCCCTGGACGTGTCGGTCCAGGCCCAGGTCATCAACCTGCTGGACGACCTGCGGGAGCGCTTCGGCCTGACCATTCTCTTCATCGCCCACGACCTCAGCGTGGTCAAGTATTTCTCCGACCGCATCGGGGTCATGTACTACGGCAAGATGGTGGAGCTGGCGGACTCGGACGAGCTGTTCGCCTATCCGCTGCACCCCTACACCAAGTCCCTGCTGTCCGCCATCCCGCTGCCGGACCCCATCTATGAGCGGAAGCGGAGGCGCATCACCTACAATCCCCTGGCGGAGCACGACTACACCACCGACCTGCCCTCTTTCCGCGAGGTCCGCCCGGGCCACTTCGTCCAGTGCAACGAGGCGGAGTACCGGAAGATCATGGCGGAGATCGCCGCAAAATGAGAGGGAAGATACCGAAGGGCGACCTGCTGGCGAGCCTGGTCCTGGGCGCGGCGGTAGCGGTGGCGGTGTGCGTGCTGAATGTGAGCCGGGACTACGGCTGGGCCCGCTCCGTGTGCGACGGAGCCTTTGTGGCGGCAGTGCTGCTGCTGGGCATGGGCGGCCTGAAGCTGGCCCGGAACAAGGGGACCTTTGACGTAGCGGGCTACGGCCTGAAATACGTCATCGAGCTGGCGCTCCCCATTCTCCGCCACGGAGAACAGGAGGACCTGTACCAGTACCGGGAGCGCAAGGCACAGGAGCGGAAGTCCTCCACCGGGATGCTCCTGGCCGGAGGGGCTTTCCTCATCGCGGCGTTCGTCGCGCTGGGGGTATATGAAATAGTTGCTTGAAAAAAGAGGGGCGGACGGTGTCCGCTCCTCTTTTTTGGCCCCGTTGGGTGCGCAGCAGGGGAGCGGAAGCGGGGGCGGCAGCCCCACAGTGCAAATCAGTAGGGGGCTCCGCCCCCTACCACCTCTTAAAATATTTTTTAGTGCCTGCCGGCACCCTGGGTTACTTTTTGTGCAAACAAAAAGTAACCAAAAAGTTGCCAGCCCTACGGGCTGGACCCCCTTCAAATTTTTGTTTTGCGCTCCCCCTGTGGCTGGTTTGGTCTAAACGGGGCCAGGGTCCGTGTATGAGGCGAAGCGGCTGTTTCAGTATGTTCCCAAGGAGAGTGAAGCGCTGGGGCAGGGGCGCATTGGATGCGCTGGTCGTTTTTCCGTAGACGTACTGCCGGTTGCTCCGTTCCACTACGCAATTGAAGGCGCGGTGCTTGTTGGGGTTAGAAGAGACTCGTGTACTTGCGAGGTAGGCATGGCGCACGAAGGGTACATGGCACCCCGAAACGTGGGACGCGCCGAGGGATTTTTGCTGGTATTCCTTGTGGACATACTGAAACAGCCGCAGAAGTCTCATACACGGGACGCAATACGGTTTAGACAAAACAGACCAAAGGTGGAGCGCAAAACAAAATAAAATAATGAGGAAAGATTTTTAAGAAAACCTAGGTTTTTTTAAATGCACTTTTGGTTACTTTTCCTGCAAGGGAAAAGTAACCCAGGGGCGCACCCATTGGGGGTGCGCATCAGACCTGGTGGGGGGCGGAGCCCCCCATGATTTTTCCCATTAGGAGAAAAGTTCATAAAATCCACCTTGTCAAGGTATGATAATCCTGATATAATAACTCAGTTAGTCATCCCCGCGGCGGAACGCCGCAGGAAGAGGTTTCGTATGTACCTTAGGGCATTGGAGCTTCAGGGCTTTAAGAGCTTTCCGGAGAAGACTGTCCTCCAGTTCGGACAGGATATCACCGCGATCGTGGGCCCCAACGGGTCCGGAAAATCCAATATCTCCGACGCCATCTGCTGGGTCATGGGCGAGCAGTCCGTCAGGAGCCTCCGGGGCGCCAAGATGGAGGACGTCATCTTCGGCGGCACCGAGAAGCGGAAGCCTGTGGGCTTCGCCCAGGTCACCCTGGTGCTGGACAACAGCGGCGGTATCTTTCCCGCTATCGACGCCAGCGAGGTCATGGTCACCCGCCGCTATTACCGCAGCGGCGAGAGCGAATACTACATCAACCGCCAGTCCGTGCGGTTAAAGGATATCAACGAGCTGTTCATGGACACCGGCCTGGGCCGGGAGGGCTACTCCATCATCGGCCAGGGCCGCATCGACGAGATCTTGTCCGTCCGCAGCACCGACCGCCGGGAGATCTTCGAGGAGGCCGCCGGTATCTCCAAGTACCGCCACCGCAAGGAGGAGACCGAGCGCAAGCTCCAGCGCACCGAGGAAAACCTGGTCCGGGTCAA
>CANQCS010000082.1 GCA_947589745.1 uncultured Oscillospiraceae bacterium | reverse complement strand
GGAGGCTTAGCTCAGCTGGTTAGAGCGCCTGCTTCACACGCAGGAGGTCACTGGTTCGAGTCCAGCAGTCTCCACCAGGAAGAATCCCTAGAGACGCAACGCCTCTAGGGATTTTCTTTTTCCAAAAGATGGATGGCAGAAATGGGTGTACGACAGAAATACGACACAAACGAAAAAATGGCGGTTGGCCTGCTGGATTTTGGCGGGTGAAGAGAGGGGATACAAGCCTCCTGATTTGGGCCGGATGAAGAGAAAGAAGCCACGGTTTGATAGGGAAAAAATCATAGGGCGGAGACACTGTCCCAGCCCTATTTTTCGGAAGCCGTCAAGGCCTTGCGGAGAGTTTCCACAGATGTGTGATCGTAGACCCTCTCCAGCATGGAGACACCGCTGTGTCCCAGCAATTTGGCGACAATGTGCGGGGAGATGCCCTGAGCCAGCCACAGAGTCGCCCGAGTGTGGCGCAGTTCGTGGGGCGTGAGTTGTGGGATCTCTGGGTGAGCTTTAGCCAGGTCCGCCATAAATTTTTCATAGATACGGTGGCCCCAGTTGTGGGGCTGGTAGGGCAGACCTTCTGGGCTGTGGAAGATGTACTCGGTGTGGACCTGCTTCCCGTTTTTGGCCTTGATATGTGAGGTGACCGTTATGTCGCGGGGCTTATCCTTCAAACGCTGGATCAAGTCCGGATCGACCAGGGGAATAGAGCGTTTGCGGTATTTGTTCTTCAGACCCTTGGCCTCGATCACCCAGTCCTTTTTGTCCAATGTCCGGTAAGCCACCAATCCCTGGTTGATATGAATGAGCTGCGTTTCTGTGTCCAGATCCTCCCATCGGAGCCCCAGCAACTCACTTCGGGTGATGCCGGTCTCCATCATCAGCATGATGGAAAGGCCGTGAGGATGGCTCTTGGCGAACGCGTAGACTGTATCATACTCTTCCTGGGTGTATGCACGCTTGGGGGTCACAGTCTCGTATTTGGGGAGATGGATAGACTTGGAGGCTGGGTTGGCGGAGCAGAGGCCATTGTCCAAGGCAATCTGCATCACAAACGACAGGACGGCGTAGTCCTTCTTGACCGTCTCGGGGGCGTATTTTTGCGCCGCAGTGTTCACGTATCCCTGAACGTGGATGGGAAGAATGGAATCTATGGCCATTTTGCCAAAATACGGGATCAAGTGGCCCTGCAGCGGAGCCAGATAGGTCCCATGATAGGTGTTTGCCTTCACGTATGGCTTTTTATAGAGCTCCAGGCACTTGACGGCCCAGTCGGAGAATAGGATCTTGGGTTTGATGGGTTCCCCACCGCAGAGCAGTTCAAGCTCATATTGTGCTTTAAATTTTTCAGCTTTGCGTTTGGCATCGGCCAGGCTCTTGGTACTGTAGAAGGATCTGCGGACCAGAGTGCCATCCAGCATCTTGCCGAGAGTGATCTTGTATTCGTAACGCTTTTTCTTTGCAGTAGGCATAGTTTCCTCCGTTGAAGTGGGGAGGGCGGTTGCCCGTCCTCCCCGTTGTGTTTAGGATGCGATGGGCACAGTGCCCTTGGTGAGCCAGGAGAAAAACGCGATGGTCGGGATCTTATAACCGGACCGCTCGCCTAAGGTCCAGGAGAATCCGAAAGGGCACCGCCCCTGGTCGATGGAGGCCCGCAGAGCTTCCGGCCGGACGTGCAGGAATGCCGCCGCCTCGGGCACAGGCACATAGTGGGGATTGCGGGCGAGAAGTTGAGTGAGTTCCTTAGGGTCCATGTTGACCTCCTTATACCTAGTTTTCGGCAGAATGGGACAGCAAATACGTGCTCAGATGGTCGGCGTTCAGTACCAGCAGGTTCGGGCGGTTGGGCAAAGAAGACTTCCAGAGCCGGCTTCCCGTGTGCCAGCGTTCTATGAGTCCCGCCTCGTCCAGCGCGTCAAGCGTTTTCTCAGGCGTCAACGGAAACTCAACTCGCAGCTGCCGCCAGTAAGTCACGACCTGAGTGTATACTGCGCTAGGAAAAACGCACCAGCATCCGTTGCGGATGAACCCGATGTGCTCACCCTTGACGAAGGCCTCTTTGCTAAAGGCGAGAGATATCCGGCCGGAATCGTAGAGATCCAGCACAGCTTGGGCGTACATGACCGCAGGGTCCCGCCTTTGACTGGCCTCTTCGCTCATCTGTATGACATTAATGAGGGTCTCGCGGCAAAACTGCATGAAGTCCCCAACAGCTAACCCCACGTCCGTCAAGTAATCAGATAGAAGACGGGCAACACATAGGAGCATGGCCGCGATGTCGATCTGCCGATTGTCGCGAAAGTACCCCCGGAAATAAACCCGATTGGTGAGCATCTCAGGCTTGATGAATTGGATGATCTGCTCACCGTGTTTCCCGCACCAGTCCAAAAAGTGAAAAAAGTGGTGCTGAAGAAGCTCGGGATTGTCCTGAAAAACACGGAGCCGGTCGCCGTCGATATCGCCAGGAGCGATGGGGAGCACCAGCATCCGAAGGGTAGTAGACTCGCTACCCGCCAGATCCTCGCCGGTGATGATGCAACACCCTTCCGGGGCGGATCCCTCATCGAGGCTCTTTCCCCCGCGGCTTCGCGCCTTTCCCACGCTGTCGCCGAAGAAACGGACAATCTGCTCAAGTTTTTCTCGGCAGGACTGACCCGAGGCAGCTGTCACGGCGGGTTTGAAGTCGTCCAGGATGAACACCCGCCCATGGACCCGGGACAACTTTTTCTCGATCGCGGCAGCTGTGTCATTGAAGGAAGCTTCCGGGGTGTTCGGGAGTCCTTCCCCGAGGCGGAAGAGGGATAACACCGTGGAGGTCTTCAACGAGCCGGTTTTGCCGACGAGGATGGCAACAAAGTTTGGGGGGAATCCGGCCGCCTTGAACAGCTCGAATGTCGGTCCGAGGTGGGCGAGAAGAAAGAGAGGAACGATGAGAGCCGAAGAAGAGGAGAGGCCCAAAAAAGACAGCGCCCGCTTTGCGGTCTCCTCCGGTGGCGCATTCGGGCAGGAGATCGCCAAACCGGTATCCCAATCAAAATATGGCGAGAACTTTGGCGCCCTGTCATGAACATAGAACCAGGTGTCGTCGAGTTTCCAAAAACCGCTACTGCGAATGATGATCCGCCTCGGGGCGTACCGGATCAAGTCGCGACAGAAATCCTCGATGTGGTGTGCTGCCGCCGTCGTGTTTGTTGAAGCTGCAAGATGGCAAATAGGGTATTTTTTGAGGATATCTGATACGAGGTTTGCGAGGCGGTCCGTGCAGATGGTCAGATCCCCTAAAAGCCCGTAGCTGAAGATGCTCAGCTGGAGTTCAGTGAAGTCAGGCTCACCCCGTTGCCGGATTGTGCGGCACTCTTTAAGCGCAAAGCTGAAATTGCACAGAGGACGAACGTTTGTACCGTTAAAATATGCGATGCATCCATGGTCATCGATGAACACGCCTGGCTCAGCGGGGAGGATCGGTCCCTCCCTGTACCTGGCTTGCGGCATTGCCGGCGGCATGGGAGGCAGGCAGTTCTGGGGCTGCCATCCAGCGCCCCCAAACCGGTCCACTGCGGCTCCCAAACGTAAGAGGTACTGCTGCTTCGGGGACAGGTTCAGGATCGGGTCGTCATAGGAGACGACGCCCAGGTTCGTTCCGTCATAGGGGGGTGCGTTCGGCTTTTGGTGTCCTGACGCAAAACCAAGATATGGAGGAACTTTGCCGTCGGCAAAGTCATCGTCAAATGACATGGGCTGGATGCACCCGTTCGCGTCGGGCTTGAGGTAGGGGTAGAAGGTTTGGGTCTTGTTGTCATCCTCCCAGGTCATGGGCTGGATCGCTCCGCTCGCATCACGAGGGGCCATCCAGTAGTCCCGCCAGTCGGACGGAGTAAAATTTTTGGCCAGCTCATTGGGTGGGCGTAGAAAAGGGAATGGAAGATTATCGAAAAGCGGGTCAAATCGACTCATGTAAATCACCTCACCGACCGCAAAAGGTGTCGGCACAAACAGTGCGGACAAGCGGTCGCCTTCCTTATAAAATTAGTATGCCTGTGACCACCTTGACTACAAAGGCAGCTGTGCCCGATGCTGGGCGGGCGGACCGCGAATGTACACTGTTGACCCCTCCCCGTTTTAGATGAGACAAGTGTAGCACATTCTAGATATGCTGCCAATTTGCAACAATTTAAAATTTAGGACATATCAATTGCGTCGCAAAAATGTAAATGACTCCCGGGTCAGATGATCCGGGAGCTACTTATATTTATCTTTGCTATTCAGATCGAAGATAGTTGTAGAACTCGTGTATTTGTTTAAACTCTTCTTCCAAGTCCGAAAGTCCTTCTTGGATACATTTCCCCGCCACTATTTGACATGTGTACTGGAGCAACAGAATTGTGCAAATAAATCTCTCATACATAATCTCACCAATGCGAGTATTGCGATAAGTCTTTATCTTTTCTATACAGTCAGTTAATTGTGAAGGCGCAAATGAGAGAAAACCATCAAAAGGTTTAACATATTTTTCAGCTAGATCAACCATCTGCTTCGGATCGATAGAAGATAGGTGATCACCTAAATGTAGATCTTGATTTTCACGGGCCAGAACATCCCTGGCTTCCAGTAATTCATTGCTTATGACATATAAACCGGATATGTCTATATTCTTATAGTCAGGCTGATATTCAGGATTATTTTTTTTAATATAGTACCTCCTTATGGCATAAGCACGTAATAGTGCTATAAAAGCATCATGACATGCTACCAAAATGCGATGGCGGATGTGCTCAAGTGCCTCTGGCATGAATTTGTCAACCAAAGTAGCACCTTCATTCCCTATGAATGCATAGGGAACATAGTCTGCGGTCGCTAAATTATAAAATATATTCGCTATATACTGATATAACTGATTTTCCACTTCATTTCTGATGGAAGTAAAATCGTCACTCCAGGCGGTATACAGCTTAAGTATTTCCACCCCTATAGCGGCGGTCCCTGCACTGCGCTGCTCATCTTGCGTTACTAGACTAAGAAGATATTTTTGATAATAATGTTTAAATTTCTTTTGTTCTTTGCGGGAAGGATACTTTTTGGAGATATGTTCTGGTTGTAGGCTATACAATTTATCAACAATTTTCCGATTCGACTTCTTTCTATGCTTATGCTTATGTGTAGTGCTTTCAAATGGATTTGGATTATAGTACTTTCTATATTTATTGGAGATATGTTCTGTTTGTAGACTATACACTTTATCAATAATTCCCCAATTTGGCTTCCCCCTATTCCCCCGTGTAGTGCCTCCTTTAGATGGATTTGGATCATAGTATTTTCTATATTCAAAGGTAGTTTCAAAGTGACCTTTATCTTGAACATAGACAGAACTCTCTCTGTGTGCTGTCAGTTCATTATAGAGCTCAACAAAATCTTTCACAGTCGCTTTTTGATAAGGACTAAGCTCATCGTCAGGTTTAAACTCAATGTTGCTCAACGATGTGTCTATTGCCTGACAAGCATTTACTATACAGGCTATTATCTCGCCAGGGGGGGCACTCTGGACCAATTTTTCGACCGCCTTGCTCCGTAGATTTAACTCATTTTGAAGTAGCTTCAGCAAATGGCGAAGAATGAAGCGATTGTTAAGAAGCTTGATCTGAATAAAGTTATATTGTGCTATTTTCAAATCATCTTCTAGCAATTCGTTAGCTAAGTATTCGAACGCACCATCGGCCAGAGTATCCCCTGTGTTGCTGTATGTGGTAGATTTGTTCCGGGCAGCAACAAGTGCCTTTAAAAGACCGATAGATTCCCAATATACTAGATAGGGCTCTCTGCCATCTCCTGCTTTAGATGAAAACCTTTGCAGATGGAAGGCATCCGGTCCCAGACTGTCGATAGCTTTTTTGGCCCCTGTCCTAGAATGGCCTTGTGGGCCATCTTTGGCGGATTCATTGCTCAAAGATCTTAGACTGCCGTCGATGGGGAGCGGTTTGTTCATAGAGATATAGCATTTTTCCTTAGTCTCAGCTTTTTGTCCTTCATCAGCCGTTATAGTTTGCTCAGATGACTTTGATTGATCCATGATCTGCCCTCCTATAATTGAGTTGTGTGATCGCTTTATCAGTATACCTGTACATGAATAATGAATGCATAATTGATCTTCACTTTTGGAATGGTCAGGATATACTGACCGAGTAGGACCTCGTACCTTGATTATATCATATGCCGCCGGAGATGCAACATCAAATCGGTATCATTACGGCTTGTCCGGCATGTCCTGCCTGTCCGGCGATAAAGGGGGATGAAAATACGGCGTATTCTGTTATGTATTTTGCCCGGACATCACGGACAGGCCGGACATAGCGAAGAAAGGCTGCCGCCTGTTCCAATTCCTTGGTGCATGAAGAAGGAGATCTCGTCCAGTGGAGCGGTTTTGAACAGATCGTGTGGCATTCACTTCTGTTGCGGCAAGAGAGTATTTATGCGATCCGTTTTATAATCATGATCGGCTGTTATCTTCTATTTTTCAAGCTTATCGTTTCTGACATGGATTTCTGTATCCTTTGGGCGTATCGCAACGGCAGATTGGAGCAGCATGATTGCGAATGATAAGTCTTCCTCTAACACGGTCCTTGAGTGTGCAACAAAGTACGACGCCATTCGGATCATCCCCAAATCGACCGGATAAGTAGCCGACCGTTATCACCGCCAAACGGCAATTTCCCATTGCGGCTCTCGCCCTCCTCTGCCTACGCCTAAACCTTACCTCGCGGCTTTGGCTCCAAAGTTGAGTACGGGCCGCTCACTACGCTTTGCCTGGTCTGGTCTCTCACCACACTACATTACCTTTACCGAACTGACGCACCCCCACCATCTATTGTTACTTGGATTTGTCCACCGTGTCCTACCTGTCTTGGGGAAAACAGGGGGCTAAATAGCGGCATATTCGGTATGTTTTTTGCCCGGACAAGCCGGACAAGCCGGACGGGGCGGAGACAAGTTGCCATCTGCCCCCACGCTCTGTTGTCTGAAGGAATCAGATGTCAGACAAGGGATGGTGTTGAATGGATCGTGCGACACTACTTTTTGCCAATGATTCGTGAAATGTGTTGTGATGGAGTAATGCCAGGAGAAATTGGTTGTTTGTGGTGTTCATCCAGTAGAACACAACTTTTTGATGCCAAATGTGGGTATCCCGCCGCCAACAGAAAAGTCGTGTTAGTGCTATAATGAGTCAGATATCCCACGTGTTCTCCGATGAAGCCCAAATTTTTAGCCGTAAAACATTGCGGGGGTGCCGGGAAAGCTTCCCAGCACCCCTATTGTTTGTCAGCGTTCCTGATTGCGCCGGCTTGTCAGGTAGACCGACACCGCCAGTAGCGCTCCCTCGGCGAACTGCGTCGCAGTGACACCAAGCGTCGAAAGCAAAGCGGAAAACATACCGCACCCCTCCTTCCATCAAAAATCAGATCCATGGATCACAGGTCCTCCATGATGCTCAGCACCACCAGTGTGGTCACGAAGCCTAAAAAGGTCCACTGCATCTACTTCACCCCCTTTGAATGATGAATATATCAATCCGGTGTAAACCGGGACGTGCATGGACTGTAAAGCACTATTACTATACGCAAAAAATTGTTAAGTCATATCGCTTTACAAATGCTAAAACCACAAGCGTTTATGTACCTTCTGGTTATGAATCCACCACGTACACGTCATTAGCTACCAGTGCCACAGCATCATCAAAGGGGTAGATGGCCTGGATATACCCCCTCGACTTTCTGCATGGCCTCCAGTGTGCCGTTGATCTCTTTTACCTCCGGTCTGCGCTCTGGTTCAACGATCAGGCTCTGCATTGAGTAATACCTATATGAAATCGGACGGACTCATTCCGGGTGCATCCCACGGGTTGACAGGACCATAATCGCCTTCTTCGTTGGATGGAACAGCATGGTCATCGGCATCCTCCCCTATCGCTTCTTTGTACTGCTCCATATCCAGCCCAAAGTGTTCAGCCTCGATAGTTGACAACTCAGCAACATCAACCATATAGCGGTAGGCTTCTTCTATGCCATCTTCGATCAGTCCGTCTTTCAGAATCGTGGCGATCTCATTCATCCTGGCCCAGGAAATATACCTTTCATCCGTCCGCATACGGTAGTAGTCCAGTGCCTTGAACAGAGCCTCCGCTTTCGTCAGTTCGGAAAACTTGCCGAAATCGTAGTAGCAGCACGTCCAATCCCAGCTTCCGGTCTCCTTGTCCAGACCGCTCACAACGGCGTACTGTGTCATGTTCTTACCCCGAAGGATAAGAGCGTATTGCCCTTTTTCATCTATGAGATTATATTTCATTTACGCTTCCCCTTCCCGCATTCGCTCGACAGCGGGCATCTCTCATTGATCTGCATGGTGCACTCCTTCTGTATTTCGCTCCGGGCACCCGCTCAGGTCCCCGGAGCATATTGGTCGGTCAAATCGCCGGAGCCATCAGCGCCGGCAGCTTCTTCGTGGGCTCCGCGAGGAAGTAGGCGGCCTTGGCGACGACCGCCTGATAGGCGGACTCACCAGCGCCCTCGCTCCCGTCACCGTGGAACCCGTCCACCACAGCCCGTTCCTCCGCGGTCATGTTGGCGTAGGAGGTCCTGCCGTAGTTGGGCGGCAGCCAGTTCTTCTTGCGGCCGCAGTAGATGTTGAATCGGTCGAGCAGCTCCAGGTTGCGGAACTTGATGTGCATGGTCCCCTTCTTGTATAGGGTAACATCGAAGTATTTGCAGGGGATATTCCTGGTCTGCCCCTCCTGACACGCCCGCAGCAGCACTCCGTGAAGGTCCACTGCCGACGTGGCGTTGCCGTCCAGGAAGTCAAAGACCTTCTCAATGTCGGAGATCCTGCTTTCCGCTTCATAGACGTTGAACGTCTCTTTTGACCATGAATAGCTGGAAAACACGCCGCTGATGGGAATGATGACCTTGCTGTTGATCTTGTGGACCTTGTTGGTCTTCCAGCCGTTGTAGTAGTGGATGTTCTTCTGCATTTCCGGATACCAGGAATGCTCCTCGGTCAGCTTATCGAACAGAGCCACGATGGTATCCTGGATGCCCTGGTTCATTTCGGCGTTCATCTGGTCGGCGATCTGCTGGATGTTGTACAGGGTAAAGTCGTAGTCTTTCAGCCTATCGACCATCTCTCGGTACTTTTCCCGCAGATTGGTGGTCAGCTTTCCGACAAACTCCTTGTTGGAGAACAGGGCGCTCCAGTATTTCCCTCGCACGATGCGGATGTACTTATTGATGGATGGGGTGCGGCCCCGGTCCATGCTGCTCGGCTCACCGGTGGAAAGTGTCAATGCCGGGTAGTTGTAGGAGCTGTCATTGAAGTGCTCCAGGATGTATGGTTTCATGGCCTCATACTCCCGAATCAGCTCTATCCCGGCGTCTACCTCCACATTGAACCGGGTGACGATCTGCGACATGAAATCGGCCACCGTCATTTCTGTCACGTCGGGTTGGGCCGCCTCGTCTACCTTAGCCGCCTTTTGCAGCCGCTCAAAGATGACGCTGTTGCGCTTCGGCTGTGGGATGGCCACTTTGACAATGGCGACGGCGACGTCGGTCCTCCGCTCACTGTCCAGGAACGCGCCCTCCAGGAAAGAGATTTCCGCCTTGTACTCCGCCAGCAGCCTTTGCAGCACTTTCCGGCGATTGGTGTACGGGTTGCGGATGGTCTCCGCATTCAGGACACACCGGATCAAGCCGCCGTTGGACCGCTGCAACTCCAGAGCTTTCAGGAGGTGGGCGTCCCCGTCCGCGAAGGGTGGGTTCATAATGATAAGGTCGTAGTGCTTGCGGCTCTGGAAAGTGAGGAAATCATCATGCACAATGGTGAACCATAGCCGCTCCAGATGCTTGATCTCCAGCTCCGTTTCCCGGAGCTTCATGGGAATATCCTCGGAGGGCCACACATATTCGTGCCGGTCGCAGTCGTATGTCTTGGAATCGTCGAGCTGCTTTTTCCTGACATACAGTTCCTTTATCCGCTGGCCGCAGAACTCATAATTGAGGATGGACCGCAGATAAGGGTCGATCTCCACGGCATCGACATGGACCTGCCTGTCGTAATAACTGTATCGTGAGTTGAGGACGTACTTTTTGACAGCTGCTTTCACAAGGTCACCTTTCCCGGCGGACGGCTCCAGAATGTTTTCCACCCTGTCCCAATCGATGCCCTCCAGCAGCTTGTTCGCCACTTGGGGCGGGGTGGGATAAAACCCCTCCCGCGCCTCGCCGGTGGAAATCAGTTCCATCGTATTCATTCCTCCGGCCCTCCGCTTTCGGCCTCCTCCTGCTTCTGAACCTGGGCGGCCATGGTCCCGATCCATATTCATTTTCTTATTCCCCCCGTGTATAAATCTCCTCTGAAAAAACATCTGTGATCTCACTGTCGTACCAGGAGACACGGTGCTCGGTGTAAAGGTCCAGGGCTTTCTTTATGGCCTCCTCTCCACTGTCAGCCTCAACACGGACCTTGCCGTGCTGCTCTGCTGTGATGAACACACAGAACTGCACCGTCACCCCTCCCGGTTCAAATACCGCTCCAGCAGAGCGCAGTAACCGTGCACCCTATCTATAGGTAGTTCTACCCACTCGCCGCAAGCGGTCTGGTCCCCTGCCAATGGTTCCAGCCGGAGCTTTTGGTCCTCTTTGGATTCATGGACCCGGATACAGGTATCACCAAAGAAGTAGCAGACGGTCCCGTCGCCCTGGTCAGCCTTGGTAAACTTGGGAATAGCAGCCGTGTCCCGCATCTGCTCCAGGATGTAGCAGTCCTGGACCTTCCATCCGCCGGGGTTCCCCTCCTCGGCCATATACCAGTCCAGGCGGACGCCCTGGTCGGTGCCGTCCAGACAGTCGGCAAAGATAGAGTAGCCACCCATACTGGGCCAGAAAGCCTTGTTGTCGCTGTTGAAAACATAGGTGCGGCTCAACAGAGGATAGTGACTGGCAAAGCTGTCCTCCGTAAAGATGATGTGTGCGGTCAGATTTTCCTTGGGAGAGCTGCGCTTCAGTTCCCGGAAGATCTGCTTCAACTCAGAATATTTCATAGTGGTCTCCTTTCAAAACGCCCGGTATCCAAGCTGTAGAGCAAGGATACCGGGCCTGTTATTTCTTCAGCTTGCTTCTGCCAGCTCCGGGACCATCTCAGCGGCGTTGACGATCTCCATGAACTGCTGGGAGAAGTTCCGTGCCTGTGCCGCCTCCTCCGGGCTGAGGACGCTGACCGCCTCGAAGCGGAATAGGGCATAGGGTTTCCCGGCCTTGCTGGTGGCCTTCTCCAGAGTAATCTTTGTGACCACGCCACTGATCGGCATCAGGGTGCTCAGCAGCCGGGTGGCGTATTTCAGGAACCGAGGCTTGCTGGTCACGGGGACACGGACCAGCAGAGGGATGATGTTGTTGGGCCGCAGCAGGAACAGAAGTACAGATTCCTTACAGGCCTTGGCGTTGCTCTCCCCATCCCTGGAGCCGTAGTCGTTGTAGGGGCAGTGGGCGCAGACCTTCCCATCCTCAGAAATGATGCTGTTCTGGCTGAGACAGGTCGGCGGGGTGCCTTCTACGGGGTCAGGGGTATCCCAGTAGGCCCGGGGGGTGGTGTAGTTCAAAATGATGCCCGTCAGCTCCTTCTCGGCCTCATCCCCGGACAGGCCGGGGACGGAGAACACCGTGGAGCCGCCGGAGGGCGACTTCACGATGTCGAAGAAGTCGAAGGACAAGGGCTGGTTCTTCAGGTTGGCCCGAATGAGCTCCAGGGCATTGCTGCTCAAAGCCAGATAGTTGGAGTTGACCGGGGCTAGGGCGGTGTCAGCCACAGGGACCGCCTCTGCGGGCCGTTGCAATTCCTGCACTTTACCTCCCAGACGGTCTTTCAGTTTGGTGGTATCCATAGTTAAATCGTGCCTCCTTTTTTAGCCTGCCGCCTTGATGGAGAAGCGGCGGGATGATGTTTTGTTGACATACTGCTTGTAGAGCGCTGGATGCTCGGCCTTCAAGGTCCTGCTGTCCAGGCGTTCTTGGGATACACTTTTCCAGGTGATGATCCTGTTGCCAGCGGTCCCGATCTCATTTTCTCCCATCATCTGTTTCAGAAGGTTTTCCGCCTCCTGTTTCTTTTCAGTGACGGTCTCCAACTGCTCACAGGCTTCGTCGTACTGGGCCAGGAGACCGGCAGCCGTGTCGGGCAGGATGATATGGGACTTGGGAACACTGCTGGGGAATCTTGCGGAGAGAAACTTAGCGGAAGCATCAGAACCGTCTAACGGTGGGGGCGTCAGGTCCTGCACATGGTCCCAGAAGTCAGCTTCCAGCTCAATGAGCATAGAGATCAATTCCTCGTCACGTTCGATGAACTTCCAGCGGAAGGTATTGCCCCCAATGAGGACCGCGATATACGTTCCCTGGTACCCAGTGACGGCCATGTAGTGCTGGACCTGGAGAAGGTATTCGTCCGGGATGGCATCCTCCCACTCGCTAGCCTTGAAAGCGGAGGCTGTCTTGGCCTCAAAGATACAGGACCCGTAATCGGGGACTTCACAGACACCGTCCAGGTTGGCCAACATGAAGGGATGCTCCTCACTCTGGAGGAGCTGCCCCAACTGCCTGACCTCGATCCCGGTCCGCTTGGTGAACTCGGACCTCACAACAGATTCCAGCAGCGTACCCCAGTAGGCGGCTTCTCCTGCCTCCTGATAAGGGAGCTGACCGGTCTTGTCCATCCAGAGCTCTACCGGGGATTTGTACCGGCTGATGCCGCAGACCACGGAGGCATCCGAGCCGCCGATACCTTGCCTGCGGTATTCCAGCCAGTCCTCATAGGATAAATTTTCAGTAGATACCAGAATTTTTGCAGACATATTTCCTCCTTACGCAGCGGCCAGGACCATCTTGTAGGCCCTGTCGATCAGGGGGTTGCCCTCCACAGTGCGCAGGAACAGGTTTTCACCGTAGTTCTTCGTCCTGCGGATGGGTTCTGCGTGGGTGGCAAAGTCGCTGACAGCGTTGATGAACCGATAGCCGTTCCTGCCGATCTGGGCCAGGTCCGGGGCATCCCAGTACCGGCGCTTCATGTCCTCCAGCAGTCGAAGGTTGTTCTTCTTCTGGCCCTCGGGCATGTCCTGGGTGACGGGGAAGAACTCCTGCATGAACTCCATCACCTTGCGGTCCGACAGCCTTGCCTTGGACAGAGAATCGATCTCCCGGCCCAGCTCCCCCATATACTTCTCAGCCAGGAAAAGAGTCTCCTGTGCTTCATGGACACGGCTCAGAACATTCTCTGTGTGCTTGGTGGTCCAGATACGCTTAGCACTTTCCAGAGCTAAGTTAAGGGTATTCTGGCAGACAACTCGGACAGGGGTCATAGCGACCTTGATACCGGAGCTGCCGTCATGCGAGTTCATCACGACCATGTAGGGTGTGATCTCGTCGCCGGAGATGATATAGCGGTGGGGCATCCGGGCCAGCATCCAGACCTTCCTGCC
>CANQCS010000081.1 GCA_947589745.1 uncultured Oscillospiraceae bacterium | reverse complement strand
CTGCTCCGGGCCGGTTTGTACAGAGCCAATTTTCCGCTGCCGCCCCGGTCCAGCGGGGAAATTTTCATGCTGTCCCGTAGTGAAAATGATCTATCGCAACCCGTGGACCGGCCATAGGCGGCCCAACGCCGTGTGAGAAATGCAGGAATTGCAGCGCTTTGGCAGCGGTAAGAAAGTCCTTTTGATACCCTTTGGAAAGTATCACCCCCGGCGGCGGGGCGCATAGACTGGGATGAAGGCGGACGGCGGCGGGTCCCGGTGAGGCCACGCCCCGGGACCCCCGCTCCTGCCGGCCTCGCGGCGGCAGGAATCCCGCCTTCACGCCAATACATTGAGGAGGTCCCCTATGCCTGAACGCGTCGTTCCCGGCCCCGTCTCCGACATGAAGGAGAACTGTGAGGCCGTTTGCATCCATACCAGAAAAATCTATGATAGCTGCCGTGATAAAGACTGCATTGAAGACCTGCGCTTCTACCCCACAGCCTGCGGGCAGGATGTGCTGAACCGGGCCCAGACCGTCAAGGGCGGCAAGGCCGAGCTGCTGTACACGTACATCGACGTGGAGCCGGTGGTGTTCAACCGCGGCTTCTTCACGGTGGATATGCGCTTCTTCTACCGCGTGTCCCTGAACGCCTACTGCGCCGGCCCCAGGCCGGTGGAGGTGGAGGGCCTGTGCGTCTTTGACAAGCGGGTCATCCTCTTCGGCAGCGAGGGCAACGCCAAGATCTTCTCCTCCCGCACCCGCATCGACAGCCTGGACCGCCAGTGCCTGGAGCAGAGCAATCGCCCCATCGCTGAGGTGGAGGCGGTGGACCCCATCGTCCTGGACGCCAAGCTGGTGGAGTGCTGCGAGCAGCGCAGCTGCGACTGCGACCTGTACGAGATCCCGGCCTGCGTGTGCCAGTGCTTCGGCGGCGAGCTGACCATGGGCGACGACTTCCGCCGGGTCTTTGTCACCCTGGGCCAGTTCTCCATCATCCGCCTGGAGCGGGAGAGCCAGTTGCTGATGCCGGTGTTCGACTACTGCATGCCCGACAAGGACTGCGACGCCGGGTGCGCCAAGGAGGACCCCTGTGAGCTGTTCCAGTCCATCAGCTTCCCGGTCAGCGAGTTCTTCCCCCCCAACACCCTGAGCACACCCTCCGACTACGAGGGCACCAAGCAGTACTGCTCCTGCCGGAACTGATTCTTTTTCTTGAAAGAAAAAGAATCAAAAAGAACTTTAACCTCGCTCTCAAAGCGCTGCGGCACCCGCGTCTTCCGCACGGTGACGACAGATTGTTCTGACCGCGCATTCCTTTTCTGCAAAAGAAAAAGAATCAAAAAAGAACTTTACCTCCGCTCTCAAGGCGCTGCGGCGCCCGCGTCTTCCGCACGGTAATGGCGGATGATTCCGACCGCACGCATCCCTTGCAAACAGGCGAAGGCCGCCTGCCCTCTCGGGCAGACGGCCTTTCTTTATTGTCTGTGAAATGATCCGGGAAACGCTCTTTCCCTTAACCAATGGGGATGACCACAGGGATGGTCACAAGCAGGTTACGCCGCAGGAAGACCTCGATCCCCACGTTCAGGACAAGCCTGCCGTCCACCATACTGGTTTCAAAGGTGAAATCGAAGGTGAACAGCGTCACGTTCAGCCTGACGGAAACGTCGGCCTCGGCGCCGGTAATGGCTTCCTTCCCCACCGTGACGGTGAGCGTCTCGGACTCGGCGGGAGTGCCGGTGACGGTCAGAGTCGCGGTCTTGCCGTCCACCTTCACGGCGGTGACGGTCAGAGCGGTGTCAGACAGGGTGAAGTTGGCCTTGTCCGCGGTCTCGGCAAACGCCGCGCCGTCGGTGGCCAGCGTGATCGTACCGCCGTTGACGTCCACAGCCAGGGTACTGGTGGCGGTCAGGGTCACTGTCGTGGGAGCGGGAGCAGCCTCGGCCACGGTGACGGTGGCAGTCGCGTCGGCGGCAGCCGCGGGATCGAACGCTTCCTTCTTGGCGGTGACGGTCAGGGTTCCGGCGGCGGGAGTGCCGGTGACGGTCAGGGTGGCGGTGGCGCCGCTGACCTGGACAGCAGAGACGGTCAGGTTGGTGTCGGACAGCGTGAAGCTGGCAGCGGCAGCGGCCTCGGCAAACGCCGCGCCGGTGGCGGTCAGCGTGATCGTACCGCCGCTGACACCGGCAGCCAAGGTGCTGGCAGCAGTCAGGGTCACCTCGTTCATGTCGGTGGAACCGATCACATACTTGCTCAGGTGCTTGGTGAGGAAGGTCACCTTGCTGTCCTTATAGCTGGTAGCGCAGGCGGTGAGCTTCCCGGCGTCGTCCAGATAGAACACCACCACAGAGGAAGCGTCATGGCCGGCGGGCAGCGTGTAGGGCAGCGTGATGAGCAGAACGCCGCCGTGATAGTCGGTGATGACCTTGCCGCCGCTGGTGACGGTGACGTCCACTACGGGGGCGGTTCCGGCGGCCTCAGTCTGGGCCTCGTTCATGTCCTTGGCGGGGGTGACAGAAAGGATGGCGGTGGTGTCCGCCTGCTCGGCCAGAGCCGTCAGGGCGGTGTTGTCCAGAGCCACCTCGGCCACGTCGGAGACGATCACCAGAGAGGAGCCCTCCGCCTGGGCCAGCTTATCTAGGGAGTTGGCGGGCAGGGTCACGTTGATGCCGTCGGCGCGGCTGGAGGTGTTCACGTTGACCTCCACCACGGGGCTGGTACCGGCGGTCTCGGCGGCGTCCACGGCGGAGTTGACGGCCTTGTCCATGTTGGTGCCGGATACAGAGGCGTTGGCGGTGGTGCCGGACAGGGTGGAGTTGGTGTTCACGTCCACCGTGGTCTCGCCGGTGGTGGTGTCGGTGTCGGGCTTATCCACCGTGGTGCTGGGGGCGCTGGGGGCGGGGCTGACGGTGACCGTCGCGGTGACATCAGCCACGAGGTCAAGGCTAAAGGCCTCTTTCTTTACTGTGACGGTCAGCTCGCCCGATTTCTTGGGGGTGCCCGTGATGGTCAGGGTGGCGGTGCTCTTTGTCTCGTTCAGCTCCACGCTCTCCACAGTCAGGCCGTCGGCAATGTCAGCCGGGCTGAGGGTAAAGTCCCCTTTGGCCGCGGTGTCCTTGAAGGCGTCGCCCTCCTCGGTCAGGGTGATGGTGCCGCCCTCCCGGCCCACGGTGAGGGTGGTGGTCCCTTTGAGGGAAACGTCGGGGCTTCTGACGGTGACTTTGGCGGTCACGTCGTCTTTGGGCTGATACTTGAACGCGGCGGGCTTGGCCGTGATGGTCATGGTGCCCGTATGGGTGGCGGCCTGGCTCAGGGTCAGGGTGGCCTCTTTCTCCCCCGCAACTGCGGTGACAGATGTAACGCTGACACCGTCAATTCCCGTAACCGTGATGCTGCCGGTGGGATTGGCCGCGAACTCGCCGCTCGTGAGCGTCAGGGTGAGTTCAGTTTCCTTCCCCTCGGTGATCGTGGTCGGGGCGACGGTCATCTCGACGGTGGGATAGCCCACGGTGACGTTCGCGGTTACCTTTTCCTTGGGTTCATACTCAAAGGCTTCCGGGGCGACTTCTATGTTCAACTGTCCCGCCTTGGTGGGTATGCCGGTGATAGTCAGGGTGACGGACGTTTCATCTACCTTCACCTCGCTCACGGTCAGACTTTCCTTGTAATCACCAGTGGTGATCGTAAACTGGTCAGACGTAGCACCCGAGCGGAAATTGTCAGCGTCAGCGTCGCTGCTCTCGGTGATCGTGATGGTGCCGCCCGCCGTACCTGCAACCAGCGTGGTTGTGGCCTCCAATGTCGGTTCGGGGGCATTGACTGTGACCTCGGCTTTTACAGGAGCGCTGGGCTGATACTTGAAAGCGGCGGGCTGGACCGTGATGGTCATGGTGCCGTCGTGGTTGGGGGCGCTCTCCAGGGTCACGGTGACCTTGTTATTGACCTCGGCGGCTTTGACATCACTGACGGTGATTTGTGTTTCACCAATGCTGACGGAGAAGTTTTCTTTATTCGGCACATCTGCGAACACCCCGCCCTCTGCGGTCAGGGTGAATGCGTCTATGCCGTCGCCCTCGGTAACAGGATTCGGGGTCGCGGTCATTGTGATGGTGGGCGCATTGACGGTGACCGTCGCGGTGACGGGGGCGGCGGCCACGGGGTTAAACGCACCCGTCTGTATTGTAATATCCAATGTACCGGCTTTGGTGGGCTTACCGCTCAGGGTCAGCGTGGCGGTTTCCCCTTCGGTTTGCACTGAACTTACGGTAACGCCAGCAGCAATATTGCCGGTATCGGTAATCCCGAACAAACTAGCATCTGGGGTCGTGGCGAAATTGCCGGTAGCCGTAACGGTGATGGTGGTATCCTCGCCAGCGGTGATTTTGTTTGCGGTTGCGGTGATTTTGGGGGCAGCTTCGACATTGATACTAGCCGTTTGATCTCCACTCGGCTCGATCTCAAAGGCCCCTGCTTTCACTGTAATGGTGACATTGCCACTCGTGCTGGGAGTACCGCTCAAAGTCAGGGTAACAGTACCGTCCGCAGATGTAGCGTCCTCAACGGTTAACCCACCAGACAGCGTAAAGAGGCTCTTATCAGGGGACTCTTTAAATTTCAGTCCTTTAGAGCCATTGATTGTGAGCTTGATCATCTGCCCATTTACTTTGGTGCCCTCATATAATGTGCCGCCCTCAAGCGTAGCTTCAAGGGTGCCGCTGGGTGCGGCCACGGTGATACTACCTTTTGCCGTTATCGCTTCATCTTGTGGAAGCGGGTAGAATGCGTCCTTCCCGATCTCAACGGTGATAGCTCCGGCGGCATCAGGTATGCCGGACAGGATCAAAGTGACACTTTTATCGTCGACTGCTGGGTTTGTGACAGAGGTAACTGTAAGCTTATCCCCACAGCCTTTAATGGTAAAGTCATTTTTATGACTACTCATGTCAGAAGCAAAGGTAAGGCCGTTGGGAGTAAGCTTGATCTGCACCGAACTGGCGTCCACACCGGCGGTCAGTTCGCCCTCCACATTGGCGGTGACGTCGCCGGAGGGAGCCTCTTGAACGGTGATACTCCCTGTTGCCTCAATCGCGTCGCTAGGCGCAACTTTAAAAGCTGTGGTATTTGCTGTAATAGTAACTTCGCCAGCTTTTTCGGGTGTACCGGACAGAGTCAGAGTTGCAGTAGTATCGCCAGTTTTCTGTGCCGCTGTAATACTCAATCCGTTTGCATCGCCATCACAACTTACGGAAAAGTCATTAGCTGGATCTAGTCCATCTCTAAACTTAACTGTACCGTCCAATGTCAGCGTCACTTTCTCACCTGTATCCGGGATACCGGTCCCAGCGTATAGTGTGAGGGGTGACGTGTTCATTGTTCCTCCGGGTCTCGTCACTGTGGCAGTCGGGCCAGAGATGACACTGCCTTGGTACTTTTCGTTAGCTCCGTCAGCAGTGACCGTGACCGTGAGTGTACTGCCCACGTCATCCTCCACCACGGTATAGCTTTCGTTATCCTTGGGTTCGCCCCTGCCCTCCCAAGACCAGGTCACTTTCCCTACACTTTCCGCGATGGAGGCGGTCAATTTATCACCTACTACTGGAGCGCCATCGGTTCCGCTATCTTTGGTGATTGAAATTGATTTGACAACGGTGCTCAACTGGGCTTTATTAATTGTGACCTCCGCAGTTTGGGAATTGGTGGCCTCAGGGCTAAAGGCCTGAGGTTCAATAGTAATGGTTACGCTACCTGCCTTGGTGGGCGTTCCGGTGATGGTTAGAGTTGCCGTGTTGTCGCCGCTACTCGTAACATTTTGGACTTTCAATTCACTCGCAACATCACTATCGGTTTTAATCGTGAAATTCTCATTACCTGGTGTAGAAGCGAAATTGCCGCCATCTGCGGTAAGAGTGATTTCACCGCCGTCTTTATCAACTGTGAGAGTACCGCTGGCAGTCACTTTATTGATTGTGGATTTCTTTGCCAGAATGGTGAGTGCTGCTGTGGATACTTCCTGAAGTGAAGCCCCAGAGAACTTAATCGTAGCGTCGGAGATATCTTCGCTTCCGGTGTAATTCAGGGTCAAATCGTTGAATTCTGCTACACCGCCGATAGCAGTTACCTTTTTCTGCCCAGCAAGCGAACAATTGTCACCTGTTCCAATCTCTGCGGTTATTTCTGTTGTATCATTTGTACAGGTATTTCCATATTCATCCTGAACGGTGACGGTGATTACATCAAGTTTACCGCCGCCAGCTGGAAGGCTTGTAGTGCTAGGACCAGTGACGGCCAACTTGTTAGCCGATGCCGCTTTAACGGTGATGCTAACTTGATTGTTGCTTAGCGTTACTCCTTCGTTGAAAGCTTTGCTTTCGTCGACCGTAATGGTGATAGTTCCTGTTTTAGTAATTGGGGAAGTCCACTCAATGGTAGCGGTATCTCCTCCGCCCCCGCTCACAGTAAAATCAGTGAGACTCGCTCCAGTTTCACCGGGAACAATCTCAAACGCATCGCTGGACAAATCTTCCTTAAACTTTTCTTCTGAACTACTTTCAACTTTAATTTTAATCGACGTTGTTCCAGCAACGATTTCATTACCACCCTCTACAGTAAGAGTAACTTCTGCCGCCCGCGCCGTCACGGGCAGCATCGACAGCACCATGCACACGCTGACAAACAGCGACAGCAGGCGCTTGTTGGTTTTCCACATAATATGATCTCCTTTCCAATCATATCGCCGTTCTGTATTCCTGTGGGACGGTTTCTCATCTCAGGGTCCCCGGGACTTGCCGCCTGGTTTCCGCCGTGTTTCCATGGCGTTCCTCCTTCCTTTTGCAATATCGTGTACTTTTTCGCAAAACGTTATATTCCTAGGAATACAGTGGCATTATATCACGGCATGTCATGGATTTCCACTGATTTTGAAAAAATTTTACAAAATCACGAAAAAGAGCCTCACGCGTTCATTGTCTGACGAAAAAGTACAATTTTTCGCGCCCCGCCCCAAAAGAAAAACGCAGGGGCCGCAAGCCCCCGCGCTCAATCCGCGATATTCTGCTGAACGAATCTGACAAATTCCTCCCTGGAGTACAGGAGATTCACCGCCTCCAGCATGGCGCCGCCGGTCATCCGCTCCGGGAGGCCCAGCGCCTTCAGCGCCGCCGCCCGCCGGGCCCCGCTGCCGGGGCGGCCCGACAGCCCCAGCTCGTAAAAATCCACCCTGGTGACGGGGTCCCGGTCCTCCGGCAAAGCGCCGTCCTCAAAGGTGGCCCCCGCCCGCTCCAGGGCCCGGAGCAGCACCTCCGGGGCCATGCCCTCCACGCCCAGCTTGCCCTCCTTCCCCGGCGCGGCCTTCCGCCGCTCCTTGCCGGGGATGTCCGGGATGTAGGCCTGCTTGAGCTGTTCCCTGGGGATGGCCCCTTTCAGGAAGTTCCGGATCACGAACCCCGCCCCGTCGCTGTCGGTCAGCAGGATCAGCCCCCGCTCCGCCGCCAGACGGCGGAGCAGCGCCAGCCGCTCCCGGTCGTTGAACACGCCGAAGCCCCTGGTCTCGATCACCGTGGCGTCCACCACCTGCCGGAGGGCGTTCTTGTCGTAGCGGCCCTCCACCACGATGACCTCCCGCACCCGCCTCATGTCCGCGCCCCCTGGGCCAGCTCCATCAGGAGGAACTTCAGCTCGTCCGCGCCGTCCACCCCGGCCACGCTCTTCATGCGCAGGTCCGCCTCGTAGCAGCGCTTGACGGCGTTGGCGCACCAGGGGCGGCTGACCCGGCGGGCGTTGTCCAGCAGGAGCCTGGCCGGGTAGTCCGAGCGCATGTTCCACCGCTCCATGAGCCAGAACTTGTCCCGGCCCGTGTCCAGGGCGATGCGGGCGGTGTGGAGCTTCCGCAGCTCCTTGCCCAGCAGGGCCAGCAGCATGAAGGGCTCCTCCTGGAGCTGGAGCAGGTTCCCCAGCACCTCCGAGGCCCGGTCATAGTCCCCCTTGGACACCGCACCCGTCAGCTCGAACACCTGGGCCTCCAGGATGGGCGCGGCCACCGCGTCGATGTCCGCCTTGGTGATCCGCTCGTTTTTGGCGTAGGCCGCCACCTTGGCGATCTCCGGGATGAGGCCGTTCATGAGGCTGCCGCAGGTGAAGATCAGGTGCTCCGCCGTGGGCGCGTCGATGGTGTGGCCCGCGGCCCTGAACCGCCGGGACACCCACTTGAGGATCTCGTTCTGGCTCTGCTCCTCGAACTTCACCACCTGGGCGGTCTTCTCCAGGGCGGCGTACAGCTTCTTGTAGGTCCTGTTGGGCTTGTACTCGATCTGGTCGTAGACGAACACCAGGCAGCAGTAGGGCGGGAAGTCGGACAGCAGGTCGATGACCTTCCCCCGCTGCTCCTCGCTGAGCTTGAACAGGTCCCAGTCCACCACCTGCACCATGGTCCGCTCCGCCATCATGGGCATGGCCTCCGCCGCCTCCGTCAGGACCTGGGCGGTCAAGCCCTTGCCCTCCAGCCGGTGGTAGTTGAACGCCTCGAACCCCGGCGGCACCAGGGCCTTCTTGATCTCGGAGAGGTAGAACTCCCGGAGATAGCTCTCCTCCCCGTGGAAAACATACACCGTGCCCAGCGTTCCGGCGGCCAGGTCCGACCGGAATTTTTCATATCCGCCGTTGCCTGTTTTCTTCTTGACTGCCATCTTATGCGGTCCTCCGATCAGAAGTATCTTTCGTTACCGTGCGGAAAAGGTCAGTATCGCAGCGCCTCAAGAGCGAGCTTAAAGTTCTTTTTGATTCTTTTTCTTTCAAGAAAAAGAATGGACGCGTATCAGGATGTTGCCCTGGAGATCTGTGCGGTAGATGGTCATGCCCGCCCGGGCCATGCGGCCCATGGCCTCCGGCGTGGGGTGGCCGAAGCTGTTCTCGCCCACGCTGATGACGCCCACCTCCGGCGTCACCGCGTCCAGCAGCTCCTCCGAAGTGGAGTACTTGCTGCCGTGGTGCCCCGCCATCAAGACCTCGATATCCGGCAGGTCGTGGGCCTCCACCAGGAGCCCCTCGGTCTTACCGTTCATGTCGCCGGTGATCAGCAGGTCGAACCGGCCGCTGGTGCAGAGGAAGGTCAGCCCCCGCTCGTTGGTGTCCCCCGCCGTCAGGGGCGGGTACACCGTCAGCGACGCCTCGCCCAGCGCCAGCTCCGACGGCTCCTCCACGTAGGTCACCGCCGCGCCGTACCGCTCCGCCAGGGCCAGCACCTCCTTCTGGAGCTCCCCTTGGCTGTCGTCGTCCAGCAGCTGGGGCAATAGCAGCTGGTCCACCTCCACCCGGGCCAGCAGCTCCGCCAGCCCGCCGGCGTGGTCCTCGTGGTAGTGGGTCAGGCCCACGTAGTCCAGCTTTTTCCAGCCGTAGGTGTACATGGCGTCGGCCACCGCCGCCCCCGGCCCGTCGCCGGCGTTGAGGCTGCCGCAGTCCACCAGGGCGGTGACGTCCCCGGAGTGGAGCAGCGTGCCTGCGCCCTGGCCCACGTCTACGGCAACCACCGTCAAGGCATCTCCCTTGACGATCATCATGGGCAGGGCCCGCACCGCCGCCAGGGTCACCGCCGCCGCCACGGCGGCGAATACGTACTTCCGCCCGCCGTCCTTGGACAGCAGGCACGCCCCCAGCAGCACATACACCAGCACCAGCCACAGCACGGCGGCCTGGCCGTTGAACCGCACGCTGTGCCCCGGCAGCTTTGCCAGCGTCCCCGCCGCCCACAGCACATACCGGGCCAGCAGGTCCGGGACAAAGGCCAGCGCCCCCGCCGCCGGGAGGAACGCGCCCAGCACCGTCACCACCATGGCCCCGGCGAACAGCACCGGCGCCATCCACAGCACCATCAGGTTGGACAGCGGCGACACCAGGGACAGCGTCCCGAAGTACGCCGCGCTCAGCGGCGCGGTGAACACCATCACGCCCACGCTGGCGGACAGGGTCCCCGCCAGGAAGCTCCACGCCTTCCCCGCCCATTTGCCCGCTTTCACCTTGGGCCGGTGGGCGTCCAGGGCGGCGTAGACCCTGGGCGCGGGCAGCAGCAGCCCCGCCACGGCGGCGAAGGAGAGCTGCAGGCTCACCGACGCCACGGCGAAGGGGTTGGCCAGCAGGATCGCCAGCAGCGCCGCCGACAGGGACGTGGGGGCGTCGCCCTCCCGGCCCAGCAGCGGGGCCAGCAGCGCCAGCCCCACCATGACGCAGGAGCGCACCACCGACGGCGTACATCCCACCATCACCATGTAGAACAGCAGCACCGGGTAGCCCAGCAGGGCCGTGAGCCTCTGCCGCCGCAGCACCAGCAGCCCCAGCAGGGCGATGAGAAAGCCGCAGTGGAGGCCGGACACGGCGGTGATGTGCATGAGCCCCGCCTCGCTGAGGTCGGAGTAGCTCTGCTGGTCCAATCCGTCCCGCTCTCCGGTGAGCAGGGCGGTGATGAAGCCACGGGCCGGGTCGCCGTAGAGGCGGCCCACCGCCTCCTTCAGCCGCCGGGCCATCCGCTGGGGCAGGAAGCGCAGCTCCCCGGCGTGGCCGGGGCTGACATCCTCGCCGCCCCTGCC
This sequence comes from uncultured Oscillospiraceae bacterium, assembly GCA_947589745.1. Lineage (GTDB taxonomy): Bacteria > Bacillota > Clostridia > Oscillospirales > Oscillospiraceae > Pelethomonas. The sequence continues at coordinate 3,718 of CANQCS010000081.1, read as the reverse complement.
GTACAGGCGCAGAAATACGCCCTGGGAGGTGTAGTAGGTGCTGCCCTCCCCCCGGATGGTCCCGGCGCTGTCATAGGTGGCGGAGGCCGTCACCCAGCTGCCGGGCTCCAGGTCCAGCAGCTCGTAGCTGCCGTAGTACACCGCCCTGCCCCGGAGGCCCCGGCCCAGCACCCGGACCGTACACCGGGACCCGTAGTTGGATTTCTCGGCGTAGTCCAGCAGCTCCACGGTCACCGTCTCCTGCTGTCCCACCAGTTCCTCCGCCGGGGACAGGTACAGGGCGGCGTACCCGGCGAACCAGGCCATGCCCAGCGCCAGGCCGAAAGCGGCGATCACCGCCGCCCGCCGCCGTCTCCCCCTCCACAGGCGGGACAGGCCCACACCCAGCGGCAGCGCCGCCGCGGCGGTCCAGACCCACCAGCCCTCCGGCAGGAGGTATTGGCACAGCACCGTGCCCGCCCCGAAGGCCAGGGCAAAGATCATCAACTTCCGCATATCACTCCACCGGTCCCGACAGACCCCGTGTCCTCTGAAATCACACGAATATTACCTCAAAGTGCTGCCACGTCTGCGCTTTCCGCGCAGTGGCGCAGAATGACAGCGCTGGGCTGCAAATGTTCCTGTTCATTATACCACTTCCGTCTGTTGACCGCCAGTATTTTTTAACTATTCTTCCACTGGAACGATCTATCGTTACCGTGCGGGAGACCTCGGAAATGCAGTGCTTTGGTAGCGAGATTAAAGTTCTTTTTGGTACTTTTTCTTTCAAGAAAAAGTATCCGGCGCGACCCGTTTCGCGCTCGGTTTACGTCTATATAGGTGAAAGGGCCTTTCGGACTGACGCGGGAGAGGAGGGACGCCATGGACGACCAGGAGATGATCTCGCTGTTTTTCCGCCGGGACCAGGACGCCATCCGGGCCGCCCGGGACCAATACGGCGGGGCGTGTACCGCCCTGGCCCGCCGCATCCTGGGCAGCGGCGAGGACGCGGAGGAGTGCGTCTCGGATGCGCTGCTCTCCGCCTGGGAGTCCATCCCGCCCCAGCGGCCCCGGTCCCTGGGGGCGTACCTGGCCGCCCTGACCCGCAACCAGGCCCTGGACCGGCTCCGGCGGGACAGCGCCCGGAAGCGGGGCGGCGGCGAGGCGGCTCTGGCCCTCCACGAGCTGGAGGAGTCCATCCCCGCGCCGTCCTCGGTGGAGGACGCGGTGGAGAGCCGGATGCTGGCGGAGAGCCTGGACCGGTTCCTCCGGGGCCTGCCGGACCGGGACCGCCGGGCCTTCCTCCGCCGGTACTGGTACCTGTGCCCGGTGAAGGAGGTGGCGCGGCTGGGCGGCATGAGCGACAGCGCCGCCGCGTCCCTGCTCCGGCGGCTGCGGAAGAAGCTGAAGCAGCACTTGGAAAAGGAGGGTATTTCTCTATGAACGACAAAAGCGAGGCCCTGCTGCGGGCCATGACGGCGGTGGACGGGGAACTGGCGGCGGACGCCGCGCCGGAGCGGGCCGTTCCCGCCCGCCGGAGGCCCAGGGGCGCGGTGATCGCCGCTCTCGCGGCGGCGCTGGCGCTGCTCGTCGGCGCCGGGATCGTGTTCCCCTCCCGCTTCGGTACGCTGACCGGCGGCGGGTTCTTCCACAACGACCATCACACCAGCATGTATCCGGGGCCGGAGCTGCCGCTGGCGCCGGAGGACGGGCGGCTGTACTTCGTTCTGGACGGCGCCCATATGGACCTGACCGGCATCATGGACCAGGAGACGCCCTACATTTATTCCGCCGTCAACCCGGACACCGGCACGGATTTCTATGTGGCGATGGGCGGCACGGCGGACCACTACGGCTGCGCGGAGCTGTGGTACGACCCGTCGGATGGCTTCGTGCGATGTGATTTCAAGGAGGGCGGCGTGGAAACGCCCGCCTCGGGATTCAGCCAGTGGCCGGCGGACACGTTCGGCCCCTCGTGCCTGGAGCCGCTCCAAAGCGAGGAAGCGCTGTCCTGGATGTTCCCCTGGCTCACCCGCGCGGTGGAGGAGCTGGTGGAGACGGGACAACTGCCATAAAGAGGGGATACATCAAAAAGTGCCCCCGGCTCCTGCGAGCCGGGGGCACTTCCGTCATTCCGTCCCCTCCTCCACGATCCTGTAGCCGGTGACCTGCCACAGCCCGGTGGTGTCCTCATAGTCCACACGCTCCAGGTAGACCTCCAGCCGGAGCGCCGGGTCGCTGGTCTCCACCGCCACGGCGGCGGCGTCCTCGCTCTCCTCCAGCACGGTTTTGTGGAAGCCGTCCGCCATCCTGACGGTGACGCCGTCCCCCAGCCCCTCCCGGTCAAAGCGCTCCAGGAAAGTGTTCAGCACGTCGGTGCGGTCAAAGGACCCGGTGCGGTGTCCCTCGCCGATCTCCACCAGCTCCCCCTGCCCGTAGCGGGGAAACAGCAGGTGCATCACCGCCGCGCGCAGACTGCCGCTGGCCGCCAGGGCCGTGGCGGTCAGCAGGCACACGGTCGCCGCCGCGAGGACGGCCAGCCTGGCCGCCCGGCGCATCCCGCGCCTGGTATGATTGGTATTCTCGTCGATCATGTGTAAAAGCGCCTCCTTCGCCTGCGGGGAGGCCTCCAGCCCGGAAAACGTCCGCCGGAACCGTTCTCTCTCCATGTCAAACCTCCTCCAGTGCCTTTCTTAAAAGTTCCCTGGCCCGGGCCAGGCGGGTCTGCACGGTGGACTCCCGGGAGCCCGTGAGGGCGGCGACCTCCCGGACGGAGTAGCCCTCGTAGTAGTGGAGGTACACCGCCGTGCGGTACTTCTCCGGCAGGGCCATCACCGCCAGGAACAGCTCCCGGTCCTCGCTCCTGTCAAAGGCCGCCGTCTCCGGCAGCTCCTCCAGGGGCGCGGCGCGGCGGTACCGGCGGGCGGCCTTCCGGCTCTCGTTCACCGCCACGCGGATGAGCCACGCCTTGCGGTGCTCCTCGCTGTCAAAAGGCCTGTCCGCGCGGTAGAGCTTCAGCAGCACGTCCTGCATCACGTCCTCCGCGTCCTCCCGCCGCCGGAGGGCGCTGTAGGCCACCCGGAAGATCATGTCGGCGTACCGCTCCACGGCAAGGGCAAATTCGTCACGGGTCATCGCGTCGTCTCACCGTCCTGTTGGTTTTGAAAAGCTTTTCACCTGTAATATCCACGGGCGGGGCGAAATATCCCGGGGGAAAGAGAAAAATTTTGCGGCACCCTCCGGTGCGCCGGATACGAAAGCAGCCGTGTGCATTTCGCACACGGCTGCCGTTGACATCATGATTCGCGGGTCTCCATGGACTCGGCCAGCTCCAGTCCGGGGTTGTGCTTGAGCAGATACCCCACCGGCCACTCTCCGGCGTAGGCGATGAGGCTGCGGCCCCGGAAGTCCTCCAGCAGCGTGGCGTCGGCGCAGAGGGTCAGGTCCTTGGGCTCCACCGGGCTGGCGGCGATGCGCCGCAGGTGGTCGTAGGGCAGGCCGCTCATGCGGAGCTCCACGCCGTACTCGCTGCGCATCCGGTACTCGAACACGTCGAACTGCAGCGTGCCCACCACGCCCACGATGACCTCCTCCATGCCGGAGTAGGGCAGGCGGAAGATCTGGATGGCGCCCTCCTGGGCGATCTGCTCGGTGCCCTTGACGAACTGCTTCCGCTTCATGGTGTCCTTGGGGCTGACCCGCATGAAGTGCTCCGGCTCGAAGGTGGGGATGCCCTGGA
>CANQCS010000080.1 GCA_947589745.1 uncultured Oscillospiraceae bacterium | reverse complement strand
CTGATGAAAATAGTTTGGTAGCGGGTTTTGGCGGGGTGGTAGCAGTTGCTCAGATTACGTTAACTGATATCGTTATAACTTGGGGAATTGCAGGGGGTGTGGGATTTCAGACTTTGGTAGCGTGGTGGTAGTCAATTCATGAAAAGTTTACACTTGAGTTTCTAATTTTAAGTAAAGTGAGATTATTTTTTGATATTTATAGAATTGGAATTGGGATAAATAGAATTTTGACGAAGTGGTTGACGTAACATTGATTCTGGGCAAAAAGTTAGAAAAAACCGGCCGGGCTTTTGCCCAGCCGGTTTTCGGTATATGAAACAGCTTTTACATCAGAGGCTCCATGCCCAGCACCGGGTGGCCCTTCTCGGTGAGGAAGGCCAGCAGGGTCTCGGGATCCTCAGCGACAGTCTCGTCGCCGATCATGTCGCAGAAGTTGTCCACGCCGTAGAGCTCCTTGGCGGAGACGTTGACGCGGTCGGCCACCTGGTCCTTCAGCGCCTTGGGCATCCAGACGATGCGGCCCAGGCCGCCCTCGGCCTTCATGAACTTCTTGGAGGCGATGAAGTGCTTGCCGTGGCCCATGAAGCCGGGGGTCTGCACGCCGCCGCCGGTCATGGAGGCCATCTCGGAAAAGGTCATACCCAGGGGGGTCATGCCCGCGTGCTCACGGTTGACGATGACCACGCCGTTGGAGAAAGGCTCGATGCCGCAGATGCACTCGAAGCAGCCGCAGGAGGTCATGGGGTCCTCCATGATGGAGTACAGGGTGACGGACTCCAGCGCGCCCTGGCTGTACTTGCGGACAGCATCGTTGACCTCCTCCCAGCGGCCCATGTTCTCGTCGATGACGTGGGTCTTGGGGACGATCTGGCAGGGGCCGGAGGGATCCAGCTCGTTGGTGGCCTTGGCGTCCAGCCAGCTCACCGCGCCGCACAGGCCCAGACGCTCGGGGGTAACGATGCACACGTGGCTGGGGGAGAAGGACTGGCACATGATGCAGGTGTAGAACTGGTCCACGTTCTCGTCGGTGAGGCTCAGCAGGCGCTCGTCGCGCTTGTCGTAGGCGGGGATGGCCACCTCGTGGCGGAACGCCGCGCACTTCTCGGGGTCGGTGATGATGGTGACCTCGCACTTGTCGATGACGGCGTCATAGTCGCTCTTCAGCTTGGCATAGAGGACCTCGGCCAGATCCTTGGCCCGGACGCCGGCCTCATAGGCAGCCTTGCTGATACGAATGCGGATCATGTCGCGCTGGCCGGTGTGCATGACGCCCTCCATGCAGTTGATGTAGGCGTGGAACTTGCGCTCGAACACGGACTCGAAGTCGCTGTTCATGTTCTTGCCGGCCACATCGGCGATCATGCAGAAGTCCACCTTGCTGCCCACGGGGAAGGCGTCGAAGTCCTGGCCGATGAGGGTGAAGCGGTGGTCCTCGATCTCGCTGAGCTCCTTGCTGCGGACCAGCTCCAGGCCGGTCTTGCGGGAGCCGTCGAACTCCAGCTGCATGTCGCCGCGGCGGACGATCTCGCCCTCGAAGGCGGAGGAGAACGCCACGGGAATGTCGATCTTGGTGATCTTGATCTTGATGTCCCGGGCCTCCAGGGAGGTGGCGTTGAACTTGCTGGTGTCGGTCTGGATGATGAGGCTCTTGGGGATGCGGAACATGTTGTTCTCTTCCGTGTCATTGGTGATGACGGGGAAGCCCAGCTGGATGGCGCCGGCGCCGCAGGCCACGGTCATGTCGTTGACAGGGGCGTAGGCGTTGACGAAGGCGAACAGACGCTGCATGGTGTAGCGCCACATGCCCTCGTAGTCGCCGGGCTCCTTGCTGCCGAAGATGATGGCGGTACGGAGGGTGACGCTGACGGCGTGGGCCACGCTGCTCAGGTCATAGCCCAGGCCCACGCAGCGGACGTTGAAGCCCAGCTTCATGCCAGCGGCCACGCACTGGTCGATGATGCCGCCCAGCAGGCACACGAAGATGCCCTGGGACTGGTAGGTCTTGACCAGCTCCACGCCCTCGGCGGCGTCGGGAGCGGTGCCGATGATGACGGCGATGCCGGGGATGTCCCGGGTGACCAGGGGCACGCCCAGCTCACGGATCTGAGCGTCGGTGAAGTGGCCCATGACGGGGTACTCGTAGGGGGTGCCGCCGGCCATGGCGTACTTCATCAGCTCGATGACCTCGCCGGAAAGGGCGGTGGCCACGCCGGAGGTGAAGATGTCCTTGGTCCGCTTGTTGCGGGTCATGAAGTCCTTGATGGTGGTCTCCAGGGCGTCCTTGACCTCGCCCACGGTGGTGACCTTGCGGCCGGTCAGGGCGTACAGGCAGGGCAGGCTGGTATAAGCGGTATCCATCGAGACGGGGGCGTCCAGGCCCAGCTTGGCTTCGGCCTCGGCGACTGCCTTGACCGCCAGAGCGTACATCTCGTCGTTACCGGAGAAAACTCTTTCAAATAACGTTTTCACGTAGATTCACTCCTTATGATTGCTCTATATGATGATGTCGTATCTCTATTTTTCAGCGTCCATTTTCGCCTTGATGGCCCTGATCTCAGCCACGGCCTCAGGGCTGTAGTCGAAGGGGGACTTCCCGTTCCGGTCCGCCTCGATGACGTCGGCGTTGTAGTGGATGAACCCCAGCAGGTCCTCCGGGGGGATGCGGGAGCGGAGAAATTCCTCGTCGTTCCCGTCCCGGACCTTGTTGCCCACCACACGGACCTTGGTGATGCCGATATCGGCGGCCAGCTGCTTGATGCGCTGGTAGGTCTGGATGCTGCGGGCGCCGGGCTCGATGACCACGATGAACTGATCCATCATGCTGGCCGTGCCCCGGCCCAGGTGCTCCAGGCCGGCCTCCATGTCCATGATCACCACGTCGTCCTTCCGGAAGACCAGGCTGGACAGGATGGCCTTGAGCATCACGTGCTCGGGACAGACGCAGCCGCTGCCGCCGGTGTCCACCGTGCCCATGACCAGGAGCTTCACGCCGTTGATATCCTTGCTCAAAGCGTCGGGCAGGTCGGAGACATAGGGGTTCAGCTTGTAGAACGTGTTGCTCTCGTTGGCGGCGGTGCGCTCCTTGGCCAGCTCCTTCATCTTGGAGACGGGGACGATGGCGTTGACCTCCTCCTCCGTCAGGCCCAGGGCCAGCCCCAGGTTGGCGTCGGGGTCCACGTCGGCGGCCAGGACCGGCCGCCCCTCCTGGGCGTAGAGCCGGGCCAGGGTGGCGGCGAAGGTGGTCTTGCCCACGCCGCCCTTGCCGGTAATGGCAACTTTCATCGGGAATGTTCCTTCTTTCCTTTGGACGCGCTGTCTGGCGGTCTCTGTATCAGATACCCAGGGCCACGCGCTTGGCCTCGATGGCATCGATCATCCGGTCGCCCAGCTTCTCGATGTCGTGCTCCACGGTGAAGTTGGCCTCGACCCAGTCCTTGATGCCGTGCTCGCCCTGGAGCAGAGCGGTGACCTCGTCGGAACCCTTGGTGTAGGGATCCACGCCCAGGTATGTATCGATACCGCTGGCCACCACATAGTTGCCGATGGAGACGGCCTTCTCGCTCATCCACTCGGGGGCGCAGCCCACCAGGGGGATCTGGGAGATGTTGATGCCCCAATCCTTGGCAATGTCGGAGGCCAGGATCATCATACGGGAGATATCCACGCAGGAGCCCATGTGCAGGACGGGAGGAATGCCCACCAGGTCGCAGACGCGCTTGAGGCCGTCGCCGCAGAACTCCTTGGCCTCCTTGTCCATCAGGCCGGCCTTGGCGGCGGCCTGGGCGGCGCAGCCGGACACCACCAGGATGATGTCGTTGGCCAGCATCTTCTTCATCAGCTCGATGTGGGCGGTGTCGGGACGGACCTTGGGGTTGTTGCAACCCACGAAGGCGATGGCGCCGCGGAGCACGCCGGACTGGACGCACTCCACCAGGGGCTTCATGGTGCCGGTGACGTCCACCTGGGTGTTGGTGACGCCGTCCAGGCACTTCTTGATGGCCTCCACGGAGTAGCCCACGGTGGCGTTGGTCTTCAGGTCGGGGATGTGGACCAGCTCGGGCTTGCGGTTGACGAAGTTCTCCACCGCCATGCGGACGATGGCCTTGGCGTTCTCGCCGGCGGTCTGCTCATTGAAGTGGATGAACTCGCTGTCCGGCATCCGGGCGATCTCGGAGGTGGTGACGAACTTGGTGTGGAAGCACTTGCTCAGGGGGCCCAGGGCGGGGAAGATGCACTGCACGTCCACCACGATGGCCTCGCAGGCGCCGGTGAGGACCACGTTCTCCTGCTGGAGGAAGTTGCCGGCCATGGGGATGCCGTGGCGCATGGCGACCTCGTTGGCGGTGCAGCACACGCCGCAGATGTTGATGCCCTTGGCGCCCTTGGACTTGGCCAGGGCAATCATCTCGGGGTCCTGGGCATAGAAGACGATCATCTCGGACAGGGAGGGGTCGTGGCCGTGGACCACGATGTTCACCATGTCCTTCTCCATGACGCCCAGGTTGGCGGTGGTGTCAACCGGCTTGGGGGTGCCGAAGAGCACGTCGGAGAACTCGGTGCCGCACATGGAGCCGCCCCAGCCGTCAGAGAGGCCGGCGCGGAGGGACTGGCGGATCAGCGCCTCGGGGAGAGAGGAGCAGCCCATGTGGGTCATGTGCATGGACTGAGAGACCTCGCGGTCGATGGCCCGGGGCTCGATGCCGGCGTCATGCCACAGCTTCTGGGTGTGCTCGGGGGCGCGCTTGAGGAAGCGCTGGGTGCCGAAGGGCTTGCCGTACTCCATGAGGGCGGTCTCCGCCACCTCGTGGGCCAGGTCATAGATGTCCTTGCCGTCCACGGGGATGTCCCACTCGCCGGCGATCTTCTTCAGCTTCTCGGGGTCCTTGACGGTGTAGTTGCCGCCCTCCTTGGCGGCGTACAGGGTGTGGCAGATGCTGCGGCCGTGGTCGGAGTGGGTGGCGGCGCCGCCGGCGGTGAAACGCAGGTAGTTGCGGGCCACGATCCCGTGGGCGTCGCAGCCGCAGATGCCTCTGGGGGCCTTGGGAGTGATACGGCAGGGTCCCATGGAGCAGATGCGGCAGCAGATGCCCTCTTCACCGAATTTGCAGTGGGGGGTCTGGTTCTTGACGCGCTGCTGCCAGGAGTCTGCTCCTACCTGGCGGCCCGTCTCCAGCAGCCGTTCGGTGGCGGCTTCCATTTGCTCGACAGTGATCAGTTTCATAGCTGGATTGCGGGAAGCGCTCCGGCGCTTCCCTTTGCTCCTTTCTCTCCGGATAAGCTCTGTGGTCTGGGTGGTGTGGTCTGAGTAGTATTGTCACTTTTTTCACAATACATTGTGGTCATTTTAACAAAAAACCGCCGGAAATGCAAGTGTAAAATCCCCCCGGAGGGGGATTTTTTTGTCGGTTTTGAAAATTCAGCGGTTTGAACAAAAAGGACGGGCCTCAGATGGTGGTTTTGCAGATACGGCGGAGCGGGCCTTCCGGGCGATACGCGATGCCCGGCGGCGGTCACTTGACGAACTGCTCGATGGCCCGGTTCAGCTCGTCGATGGCGGCCCGGTCCCCGGCCTCCAGGGCATCCACCACGCAGTGCTCCAGGTGGTCCTTCAGGATCACCTTGCCGGTGTTGTTCAGGGCGCTGCGCACCGCCGCCAGCTGGATGAGTACCTCGGAGCAGTCCCGCCCCTCCTCCACCATGGCCTTCACCCGCTCCAGGTGGCCGATGGCCCGGGCCAGGCGGTTCACCACCGCCCGGGTGTGCTGGTGGCTGTGGGTGTGGCCGTGTTCGTGCTCGTGGGGGATGCCGTGCTCGTGCATATAGGCGTGGTCGTAGAGTTCCTCCCGGGGGCTGTCCTGCTCCCGCTTCTCGTCGTCGGTCATGGAACGTCTCCTCTCCGGCCCGGAGGGCCAATCTAGTCATGGTTAGTATAACAAATTTCCGGCAGGGAAACAAGCCCCGTGGGGGGATTCGCGGAGAAGCGGCGGTCCCGCCGAAAAAAATGTCTCCGGTAAAAAATATTGTTTGCATTTTAACAATATATCTGTTACTATAGGAGCTGGAAACATTCTTATATTGGAGGCTGTCCCTATGAAAAAACTGGCTGTCAGCAAGACTGACCCCTGCATGGCTTGTCTCTCCTGCGTCCGGGCCTGCTCCGAGGCGTTCTACAAGAAGTTCGACCCGGATCTCAGCTGCATCCGCATCACCGCCAAGCCCAACGGCGACCCCAAGGTCAACTCCTGCCTCATGTGCGGCAAGTGCGCCCGCACCTGCCCCGAGGGCGCCATCTCCCAGAACGCCAAGGGCGTGTACATGATCGACAAGAAGAAGTGCGTGGGCTGCGGCAAGTGCGTGGAGGCCTGCCCCATGCACGTCATGGTCCTGGCCCCCGGCGCGTCCAACGCCAGCAAGTGCATCGCCTGCGGCATCTGCGCCAAGGCCTGCCCCATGGGCATCCTGTCCGTGGAGGAGAAGTGAGCGCCTGCGCCCCACCGTCCAATTTCAGCCCTACATACAGGGAGAGAGGAAAGCCGCCGCTTTCCTCTCTCCCTATTTTATAACTATTCTTCAATCAGAATAATATATCGTTACCGTGCGAAAAACATAGGAATTGCAGTGTTTTGGTAGCGGTATTAAAGTTCTTTTTGATACTTTTTCTTTCAAGAAAAAGTATTAAAAGTGCCGGTTCAGCCAGGACACCAGCTTTTTGCCGGTCCAGCGCTCGGTGACGTTGAGGCGGCCCATGATCCGCAGGCAGTCCGGGTCCCCCACGGTCAGGCGGTTGAAGCGGCGGGAGGTGGTGACGGTGAGGACGATCCCCTCCCCCTCCATCACCTGGTCCGCCTCCCTGTCCCAGTAGCCGTAGGGGTAGGACAGGGCCACCAGGGGCGTGGAATCCCACTCCCCCCGCTGGCGGCGGAAGAGCTCCATGTCCTCCCGCAGCGCCTGTTGGTGGGCCTCCGGCGTCTCGCCCTCCAGGGGCAGGACCCCGTCCCGGCCGGTGGCGCTGAAGTAGGCCAGCTCGTGCATCCCGTAGGTGTGGCTCTGGAGGTCCAGGACCCCCTTCTCCACCCAGGGCATGGCCTCCTCATAGGCGAAGTGGGCGGGGGAGGTGGAGCCGTCGGGATAGACTACGGCATCCAGTCCGGCGTAGGCGCCGATGACGAACACCGTGGCGCACATGCCCGCCTCCTCCAGGATGGGGGCGGCAATGTCCAGGTTGCTGGTGTAGCCGTCGTCCATGGTGATGAGGACGGGCTTGTCCGGGAGGGGGGCGCCGTGGTCCACGAAGTCGATGACCTGCCGAACCGTCACCGCCGTATAGCCCGCGTTCCGCATGGCGGCGATCTGCTCCCGGAACCGGGCCTCGGAGACCACGGTGGAGGCCGTGCTGGTCTGGTCGAAGTGGTGGTACATCAGCACCGGCAGGGGCTGGCGGGCGCGGGTGAGCCAGAGGAGGTCCCCCGCCGCCGCCAGGAACAGCACCGACACCAGGATCAGCAGCGCCCATTTCCACCGGGGGATCTGCCTCAGCACGGCAGCTCCTCCAGCTCACGCAGCCAGAGGGCCGCCGCCGCGTCGCTGGGCATCCGCCAGTCGCCCCGGGGGGACAGGGTGACGGTGCCCACCTTGGGGCCGTCGGGCAGGCAGGAGCGCTTGAACTGCTGGGAGAAGAAACGGCGGTAGAAGTTCTTCAGCCACTGCAAGATGGTATCGCGGTCATACCGGTCCCCCAGGGCGTGGACTGCCAGGCGGTACACCTTCCGGGGGGAGAAGCCCCAACGGACGGCGTAGTAGAGGAAAAAGTCGTGGAGCTCGTAGGGGCCCACCAGGTCCTCGGTGCGCTGGGCGATCTCCCCGTCCTTGGGGGGCAGCAGCTCCGGGGACACCGGGGTGGCCAGGATATCCCGCAGCACCGCGGCCAGCCGGGGGGAGGTGGCCTCCGCCTCTCCGGCGGCGTAGGCCACCAGATGGCGGACCAGGGTCTTGGGGATGGAGCCGTTGACGCCGTACATACTCATGTGGTCGCCGTTGTAGGTGGCCCAGCCCAGGGCCAGCTCGCTGAGGTCGCCGGTGCCCACCACCAGGCCGCCGGTACGGTTGGCAATGTCCATGAGTACCTGGGTGCGCTCCCGGGCCTGGGCGTTCTCAAAGGTGACGGAGTGGTCGTCCATGGACTGGCCGATATCCCGGAAGTGGACGGTGACGGCCTCGCCGATATCCACCACCTTCAGGTCCGCCCCCAGCTCCTCCGCCAGGACCTCGGCGTTGGACCGGGTGCGGCTGGTGGTGCCGAAGCAGGGCATGGTGACCGCGGTGATCTCTTTCCGGTCCTGGCCCAGGGAGTCGAAGGCCAGGGCGGTGATCAGGATCGCCAACGTGGAGTCCAGGCCGCCGGAGAGACCCACCACGGCGGTCTTGGCGCTGGTGTGCTTCAGGCGCTTGCGGAGACCGGCGGCGGCGATGGTCAGGATCTCCCGGCAGCGCTCCGCCCGGTCACCGTGGTCCGCGGGGACAAAGGGGTTGGGGGCCACGGGGCGGGTCAGGACGGTCTCCGCCGGCTCCAGGTCGATCTGGTGGTTCCAGAACAGGTCCGGCTCCGGCCGGCCGGTGAAGGTGGTATTGCGGCGGCGCTCGTAGGTCAGGCGGCCCACGTCGATCTCCGTGGCGGTGAGGCCGGAGGCAAAGCGGCGCTCGGCCAGGATGGCCCCGTTCTCCGCGATGAGGTCGTGGCCCGCGAAGACCATGTCCGTGGAGGACTCCCCCTCCCCGGCGTCGGCGTAGACATAGGCGCAGAGCAGCCGGGCGGACTGGCCGCTGACCAGCTGGCGGCGGTAGTCCGCCTTACCCACCACCTCGTCGGAGGCGGACAGGTTCAAAATCAGGGTCGCCCCCGCCAGGGCCAAGTCCACCGAGGGCGGGGCCGGGGCCCACAGGTCCTCGCAGACCTCCACGCCCACGGTCAGGCCCGGCGCGGCCGGACAGCGGAAGAGCTGCCGGGCGTTGATGGCGACATTCTGTCCGGCCAGGGTGACATAGTCGTGGACGTTCTCGCCGGAGGCGAACCAGCGGCGCTCGTAGAACTCGCCGTAGTTGGGCAGGCAGCGCTTGGGGACCAGGCCGTGGAGGACGCCCCGGTGGAGGACGGCGGCGCAGTTGTACAGCTCGTCCCCGTAGCGGACCGGCAGGCCCAGGGCGACCAGAATATCCAGGTCCTTGCTGGCCTCCAGCACGGCGGCCAGGGCCTGCTCCGCCCCGTCCAGCTGGGTGTCCTGGCAGAACAGGTCCCCGCAGGTGTAGCCCGTCAGGCACAGCTCCGGCAGGGCCAGGACCTTCACGCCCTGGGCGGCGGCGGCCTCTATCAGTTCGACGCACCGGGCGGCGTTGTACGCGCAGTCGGCCACCCTGATCTCCGGCGTACCGGCGGCGACCTTCACAAATCCGTCTTTCATGGGCAGAGCCCTCCTATATCGTTTATTGGGAATGCGGGCGGACAGGGTCCGCCTGCCGAAAAATTTCGTTATCTCATACTATTCTTCCGTTAGAAGTATTCTTCGTTACCGTGTGGGAAATGTAGGTACTGCAGTGTTTTGAGAGCGATGTTAAAGTTCTTTTTGATACTTTTTCTTTCAAGAAAAAGTATCATAGCAGCCCGGCGGCGCGGAAGATCACCGCCAGCAGGAAGATCGTCCCCATGCTCAGGAACGACGTCCACACCACGATCTGGCTGGACAGCTTGCCGTCCGCGCCCATCTCCGCGGCCATGGGGGCGCTGGACACCGCCACCGGGGAGCCGAACGCCGCGATCAGCGCGCTCATGGACGCCGGGTCCAGCGTGATCCAGCCCATGGAGCGGAACCAGAAGGTGATGGCGAAGCCCACCACCGGGCCCAGCAGCAGCTTGGCCGCCGTGCCCGCCACCAGTTCCCGGCGGATGCCCGGTACGTCGGAGAATTTGAACTGCCCGCCCAAGGCGATCAGGGCCAGGGGCGTGGCCACCCGGGACAGATAGTCCAGCGCCGTGTACAGCCAGGGCAGGTCCCGGGACAGGGAGAACGCCAGCTCTCCCGACGCCGTCACGGGGATGAACTCCCGGACCGTCAGGGCCACGAGCCCCGCCACGATGCCCTGGAGCAGGGGGTTGCGGACAAGGCCCCGGAGGACCTTCTTCACCTGGGAGCCGCCGCCGGACTGGGCGTAGAGACACAGGACCAGCACCGACACCACGTTGAAATAGATCACCGTGGGGGCCTGCATGGATGCGGTGACGGCGATGCCCGCCGCCCCCGCCAGGCCCTCCGACAGGGGCAGGCCGATGATGGCGTAGTTGGAGCGGAAGGTGGCCTGGATCAGGACGCCCTTCCGGTCCCGCTCCTTGGTGGCAAGGCGGGCCACCAGAAAGCCCGCCAGGGTCAGCACGAAGCTGGACCCCACCAGGCAGGCCGCCAGACCCAGGTCGATCTCCCGGAGGCTGCCCAGGCCGTAGAGGTTCATGAACATCAGCGGCGGGAAGCAGTACCGGAACGCCAGGGTGTTCAGCTGCTTGAAAAAGTCCACGGAGAAGACGCGCTTCCGCTGGAGCACGTAGCCCACCAGGACCAGGAGCAGGATGGGGGCCACGGCGTTGAAGGCGTAGACGAACACGGGCAGCATGGAAACGGTCCCCTCTCCCCGGCGGGAAGCGCCGGAAAACTTCTCCTGTATCATACTCCAACGCCCGCCGGTCCGTCAAGGGAAAAGGGGCCATTTTTGCGCAAAACACCGCCGCCCGGACGAATGGGCGGCGGTGTTTTTTTCGCAAAGATTGACAATCCCTGTCGAATATGCTAAAATGAAAAATGCCCCGCAAGGGGTTGGGTCCGCTTGCGGGTGGGTCCAGGAGCGCCGCTGCATTCGCGGTCAGCTTCCCTCCTGAAAGGGGGGATGCTTATGGAGCATGAGCGTTGGAAGAAGCTGAAACAGCTTCTCCGCATCCTCTTGTTTGCCATTCTTACCATTGTGTATTTGGCAAGTCTCCATACAGCGTGTTGACCGCCCGGAAGGCACCCGAGCGGTCAACGTGAGCTGTTTTCACTTGACCCAGAAAGGGAGCTGACCGCCGCAGCGGCGCTCCGAATCTATGGATAGTATACCCCACAGAGCCCGCCTTGTCAAGCTCTGTTTTTTTGCACAAATGATTGCTTGAAAATTTTCTGTTTTGCCGTTGCACGGAAGCGTGCAACTTTTGGGGTGTTTCAGCCATATATGTAGCGAGGTTTTCGCTGCCACATCTAATCTGTAAAGGAGAATGCACAAATGCAACACACCCAGAACTATCAGCTTCCCACTTGGGAAAAAGAGGACCGGATCTTGATGGAGGACTTCAACTCCGCTATGTCCAACATCGAGTCCGCCATCGACGGGGTGAAGAATCAGGCGGAGGGCGCGGCCAGCGCCGCCGGGGAGGCCCAGACCGCCGCCGAACGGGCCGAGGGGAAGGCCGACGCCGCACAGGCCACCGCCGACGCCGCCTACCGCCCCGACAACAAGCCCTACGTCACCGGGACCTACACCGGCACGGGGGCGGAACAGACCGTCAGCGTCGGCTTCACGCCAGGAGCCGTGATCATCGGCGTCCAGCGCGACACCGCGTACCCGCTCATGGGCGCACAGGACCTCTCGTTCCACCGGTATATCAGCGGGACAGATATCAAAACGTACCTGTCCTTTACCAGCACCGGGTTCCTGCTGTCGCGCCAGGACGACCGGGACACCCCCAATGTGAACCACTCCGGCGACCGGTTCAGCTACATCGCGTTCAAGTAAAACAGGGGGAGACCCCCGGGGCCGAAGCCCCGGGGGTTAATTTGTAATGCGTCGTTCAGGGAATCGTGCGGATCAGATCAGCCGATAGTCTCGGCAGCGGTCACGACAGCGTGGACGGACTTGGCGACCGTCTGGCTTGTCGCCTCAACGGGCTCTTCGGTGGCGAAGACCGTGATCGTGACCTGCAGATCGCAGTCGACGGTCGAATCCTTATCAGGCTCCTTGTAACCGGTTACCTCCACCTTGATGTGGGAACCCCAGGTGCCTTTCTCGGTGCTCGGGTTGTCATCCGTGGAAACAAATGCGGTACCAACCTTCTGGAGCACAGTCTGGGTGAATGTGGTCAGGCCCTTATCGGCGTTCTTTACCTTGAGGGTCAGGCCAGACTTCCAGTTCTCAGCGATATACTCCTCGATCTCCGCAGCGTCGAACTGAGCCTTCTCGGCGACGGTGGCTTCGCGGACAGTGATGTTCACAGTCTTCGTCGCAGCGCCGTTGGCCGCCGTGAAAGTAACGGGGATAACGGTCCCCAGCTCATCGATCTTGCCAAACTTTCCATCGCTGGCGCTAGCGCTCAGTTTGCAACCCTCATCTGCGGTCTTCCAGCTGGAGTCGTCGGAGACCTTGATGTAGTTCGTCATAGTCGCTGACTCCAGAGCGGACGCGTCGGGGACGATCAGCTCATACGCATCAGCCTTGCCCTCGATAGCGCGGAACACGGTACCAGCCTTGTTAGCGCTCACGAGGGTAACCTCAACGGCATTGTTGTCGGTGGTGATGTACCCCTGGATGTGCTTGATAATACCGTCGTTACCCTGCCACTTGGTAGCGTTGTCCGTGGCGGCAGCGATCCCGTCATCCAGAGCTTCCACTTTAGTCTTAAAGTTGGAGCCAGCCTTCATGTTGGCGGTCAGGGACAGGTAGTCGCGGTAAGCCTCGATCGCATCTTCCTTAGCGGCAGCGACCTCGTCGGTCGTCGGGTGACCCGCCTGACCGGCCTGTGTATCTTGTGCGATGGCTTCATTCTCCACCATCCCACGCATAGCGGTGATGACATCGGCAACTTCCGCGATGTAGGCCTGCAGAGCGTCCTTCTTGGCCTGATAGGTCTCGGTGCTGGCCGAGGGCGTGATGAGCACGAACAGGGCTTCCTCGTCCGCGGTGACCTCGTCCAGACCGGCGACGGGACCCATTTCAGTGGTCGTACCGACCAGCTTGTAGTAAGTCTTCATCGCGGCGGTGTACGTGTTGATGGCCTTCGCGTTCTTGGTCAGCGGGGTCAGGATCTTGCTCTCGTTAGTCGCGGTGGTAACGGTATCGTCGACCGTACTGGTGTCCTCTTTGGAGTATTTCATGGTGCCGCCAGCGGCCTCAACGGCATTCTTGGTGGTATAGAAATCGATGAGGGCGGGATACAGAGTGGCGCGGGCGGTGTCCTTCTGGGCGGTGGTCGCAGTATCGCTCTCAAGGGTATCCTTGACCTCGCCGTAAGCCTCGGCCAGGGCCTCGTAGACGGCGTCCACATCAGAGGCATCCTTCCAGCTCACGACCTTGGCGGCGATGGCGGTCCAGTCGGAGACCTTCAGCGCCTTCACTTGAGCGGCGGTGGTGGCATCGCCCATCAGCTCGTCATAGGTCGCGACAGCGGCCTTCTTGAGAGCGGCCACTTCGTCGGCGGAGTAGGTCACGCCCTGGTACTTGTGATCGGAGGCCTTGTCGATCTCATAGGCATCCAGGATGCTCTGCACATCCTCGACCACGGGCGCGATGGTGGTCAGCGCCTTCTCAATGGCAGCGCGGTTGGTCGTGGCGGTCTCGGCGTTCTTGGCGGTCTGCTGAGCGATATAGAGGTCCCAAATGGCGGGAGTCTCCACCAGAGCATCGAGCAGATCCTGAGCCGCCTCGATGTTGGTCCAGGTCAGATTCTCGGCCTTGCTCAGGTCCTTGGGGGACTTGGCATACGCCAGCAGATCGGAGGCGGTCTTCGTGGGGGTACGGCTGAGGGCGCCGTTGACCTTGGTCACGATGTCGTCCTTCTTGGCGGCCTTGAGGGCAGCCTCGATGGTGTTGTCAGCGCCGTCGACCTTCTCATAGGCGATAGCAGCCTCATAGAGGGCGGCCAGGGTATCCTCCACCTCAGCCTGGGTGTCGGCGGTAGACTTCTCGTTGTCAGCCTTGACGGCGGCCACATAGTCCTCGTCGGCGGCGATCAGAGCGTTGGCCAGCCCCAGTCCCTCGGTGGCGGCCACCTTGGAGATGGCGGCCTCCAGGTCGATGCTCTTCTTCTCAAGGGCAGCTTCCTGGTCGGTGGTCAGCTCGGCGTCCTCGTCAGCCAGCAGGTCCTCGATGGTCTTGTTGGCGGCCTGCAGGTCCTCGACGACCTGGGGATCGGCGGCCAGAGCGGCGTCGGCAGCGGCCATGGCCTCGTCATAGGCCTTGGTCTGCTCGGCCTTCTTGAGGGCCTCGATGGCGGCGGCGATGGCGTCCTCGGCCTCCTTGACGGCGGCCTTCTCGTCGGCGTTCAGCTCGGTGGTCTCGGCGGCAACGGCGTCGTCGAGGGCCTTCTCAGCGGCGGCCAGGGACTCGGCGGTGGCGTCGGTCTTGGCAGCGGCCTCCTTGGCGGCCTTCACAGCGGCGGCGATGGTCTCGCGGATATCCTTGGCGGGAGCAGTGCCGGGGATGGTCACGGTGATCTGGGTGTCCAGAGGAACCTCGACACCGTAAACGATCAGGACGATATCATAGACCAGGGTGTAGCCGGTCTCGGCGGTGCCGGAGCTCTCGGCCTCGTTGTAGCGGACCTCGATGGTGGTGTTGGCGCTGGGAGTGGTGGTGGTGTCGCCGGCGTCAGCGC
>CANQCS010000079.1 GCA_947589745.1 uncultured Oscillospiraceae bacterium | reverse complement strand
CTCAAGAACAAAAAAGACCACTGATGCCATCCATCAGCGGTCGTCGATCTCCCCGCGGCAAATACGCGCAGGGGGAACACGGCAACCGGCTGTCATGGTCATGACGACTTTAGACCCTTGGTTTTGCGTCCCTGTCTTTCAACAGGTTTGCCCTTATCAGTTCACTTTTTATCGCATTCAGTATAATCCATTTTATGGGATATTGCAAGAGGCATTTGGAAAAAATTTACGTCGTTTGGTGTTAACAAATTGTGAACGACAAGCTGTCATAATATGGATCAGTTTGTCCGGCCGGGGAAGGGTGTGAACCGCAGAACACCTGGACTGACTTTGCATGGCCATGGTCCGCCCGCCGGGAGCAGGACCCGCGAATAGAGCAGAAGAATGGCCGCCGGGTCCAGTCCTCCTCGCGGGCGGTGATGACAGGGGCAAAGCAGGGAGGACCTGGGTGATCGGGGCCTGGATATCCACCGAAAGGAATATTTTGAGAGCAACATTGCAATCTGACGGGCACCGTGCTATTATGGTATGTACGAAAAATCCATGATTTGATGATGAAATCCATCAAAATATTCAAGAGACGGGGCGGCTGCCCGGCGGCGGATCATCTGGGAAACAGGTGCTGCCGTTTGCGGGATGGCGCTTTGACGCGGAAGAACGGGGAGGCGCAGCGATGCTGACAGCAACATCGGTCACAGATGCCGCAGCCATGCTGTTTGGCGGCGGAGTCACGATAGCAGAGAAAAGGTCCGTCTACGGCGGCGACATCAACCAATCGTACCGGCTGACCCTCTCCAACGGTGCCAGGGTATTTCTGAAATGCAACCGGCCGGAAAATCGCCCCTTCTTTGTCTCCGAGGCCGCCGGTCTGGACGCGCTGGGGAAGAGCAGAACCATCGGCGTGCCGGAGCCGTTGGCCATTGGGACAGATATGGAGCAGGGGGAATCTTTCCTGCTGTTGGAGTATCTGGAGCCGGCCCAGCGGGTGAGGGGGTACTGGGAGGTGTTCGGGCGCCAGTTGGCGGCGCTGCACCGTGCCCCTTGTCCGCCGCTTACAGGCGGCCCCTTTGGGTTCCCGGAGGATAACTATATCGGCGCCACGCCTCAGAAAAATACCCCCGCGGCGAGCTGGGTCACTTTTTTCCGCAATCAAAGGTTGATGCCTCAAATTCTGCTGGCGAGGGACAAGCTGGACCTGGACACACGCATGCGTTTGGAGCGTCTGGCAGAGCATCTGGACGATGTTCTCCCGGAACCGGCGTTTCCATCCCTGCTCCACGGCGACCTCTGGAGCGGGAACACGGTATGCGGACCGGACGGCAAGGCGTGGATTTTGGATCCCGCCGCGTATGTGGGCCACTTCGAGGCGGAGCTGGCCATGACGGAGCTCTTCGGCGGGTTCCCGGAGAGCTTCTACCGGGCCTACCATGAGGGGAATCCCATTGATTGTGGGTATTCGGAGAGACGGGACCTGTATAACCTATACCATCTGCTGAACCATCTCAACCTGTTCGGGGAGATGTACCTCTTTTCTGTCAGACAAGTAGTTTTACTTTATACCTAATGAGTGGCAATCATAAAGGAGTTTTTTCCACTGCTGAAAGATGTAGCTGTACGCTTCACGAGATAACGAAGGGAGAATGAGACATGCAATATTCCATCCAAAACGATTATCTGCGCCTGACGGCGGATACGCATGGGGCGGAGGCCGTCAGTGTGATCCACCGGCCCAGCGGGAGCGAGATGCTGTGGCAGGGGGACAAGACGGTGTGGGGCCGCCACGCGCCCATCCTGTTTCCCTACACCGGGAAGCTGACGGGCGGAAGGATGCTGGCCAAGGGGGCGGAATACCGCGGCGGACAGCACGGCTTTGCCCGCGATATGGAGCATACGCTCATTCAGCAAACCGGGGATACGCTGGTATTTGAGCTGAGGGCGGATGATCGGACGTTGGCGCTCTGGCCCTACGATTTTGTCCTGCGCAGCACCTTTACGCTGGAGGGGAACACCGTACATCACAGCCTGACGGTAGAGAATCCCCGCGAGGATGCGCTGCGCTTCGGCATCGGCTATCACCCGGCCTTTGCCATTCCCTTCGACGGGCAGCACACCACCACTGACTACGAGTTCCGCTTCGACGGGGAGGAGAGCCCTCTGTGCGTCAGCGCGCTGCCCAACGGCCTTCTCAACGGACACAGCTACTACCTGGGCCGCAACATCCGCAGCATCCCGCTCACCGACCAGCTGTTCCAGAATGACAGCCACTGCATGGTGAACCTCCACAGCCATACCCTGGCCATCGTCGAGAAGGACAGCGGCCGCGCCGTCCGCTGCCAGATTGAGGGCTATCCCTACGTGCTCATCTGGAGCGCCAAGGCGCAGCCGGTGCGCTTCGTTTGCATTGAGCCGTGGCACAGCCTGACCGGCGAGGAGGAGGGCCCGCTGGAATGGGAGAAGCGGCCCAGCGCGGCGGCCCTGAAAAAAGGGGAGAGCTGGACGACGACGCTCTCCACCACCTTTATCCGTTGAGTCCGGAATCAAATGAGGGCGCTGCCATGCAGCGCCCTCACATACGTGTTCATATGATTTTTCAGTGATACTTTTTCTTTCAAGAAAAAGTATCATAGCCAAGCCGGAACGCTTCCTGCATGTACTGCGGAAAGCTCTGTTCATGGCGTTCCTTCTTCGCCTCCGGGTCGAATAGGGTCCACTGATATTTGCTGTAATCGCTCACCTGCAGGGTGTCCCCGCAGACAAGCGCTTTTGTTGGCCCCACAAAGTTATTCAGCGACGACACATACCGCGCGAGCATCTGGCCGTAGGGCTGCTCCGGTGCGTAGGCGGAATCCGGCGCATTGCTCGTCATAATGAAAAGCACAGGAATGGGGTGCTCATTGCAGCACATCCGCTCCTTCGCGTAAGTGAGGGACTGGAAGATTAGCCGCTCAAACAGGGCGCGGAATCCGGCGGTGGCCTCGCCGAGATAGTTGGGGGTGCCAAGGATAAGGCCGTCCGCCTGCCGGATCTCATCGAGGACAGGGGTGAGAGCGTCCTTGCAGGCGCACCGGCCCCAGCTCTGCTGCCGCTTACACGCGAAGCAGGAGATACAGCCGGTGAATTTGCCGAGCTTGTAGAGGTCAACGATGTTGACCCCGGCGCCGGCTTCCCCGGCGCCCCGGGCCGCCTCGCGGACCAGAGCGGCGGTGTTCCACCCGGTCCGGGGACTTGCGTTGACGGCGATGATGTGCTTCATTGTGAACAGACCTCCTCCGATATCATTTGCCGCTGTGTTTTCTCAAATGCCACACGGGGATCGTTGTCCTGGGCGACATGGATCACGCCGCACCGGACAAAGCCGTTTTTCCGCAACAGGTTTTGCATCACCGTGTTATCCCTGTGGGTATCTATCCTCAGGTGCCCGCACTGCCGGAACGCCCATTGGAGGCAGAAGCTCCCTACGCCCCTGACGGTCCCGTCGCTGGCGATCCGGTGGACAACGCCGTAGGGACTGCCGTCCAGCCATGCGCCGCCCTCCATGTGGCGGTAGGTGAGCTCGATGTCGTCCCCATAGCGGTAGAAGAAGGTCCCGATGACCCGGCCGTGGTGGATACAGACGTAGCTGCTGCCGGCGGCAATGTCTGCGCGGATCAATTCCTCCGGCGGCCAGTTTGTCGGTCCCCACTGACGGGGGTTTCCGTGCTCCGCCATGAAGCTCCGGGCGCGGCTGTATATCCGCATGATGACGGGCAGGTCCGCCTCTGTCGTGTGCCGTATTTCCATGTGCATTCTCCTTGCGCTTTCTCTGCTGTTTCTGCGTCATACGCTCTATAAAATACAATTGCTTTCTGACACTGCACAATGGATATGGAAATCCATGGAGAGATCTGCTATAATGATAGCATATTACCGGGATGACTGCAAGCCTGCGGCGGCATATTGATTTCACATTATATATATACAGAATGGGAGGACAAAGACATGACAACCGATTTTTGCACTGGCTGGAGCGTGTACCCCTACGGCAGTCCAGAGAAGGCGAAGCAGGTGACCCTGCCCCACGACGCGATGCTCACCGAGCTCCGGGGAAAATGCCTGAACGGGGCCAACTCGGGCTACTTTCCCGGGGGACGGTATGTGTATGAAAAGGACTTTACAGTCGATGAGGGCGATATCGGCAAGTACATCGCACTTGTATTCGAGGGGGTCTACCGCTGCGCCACGGTGTCCCTGAACGGCAAGGAGCTGCTGTACCACGCCTACGGCTACACGGAGTTCACCGTGGACCTCAGCGAGGAGGTGCGGGCCGGGACCAACCGCGTCACGGTGGATGTGGACAACAGCCTGGAGCCCAACAGCCGCTGGTACTCCGGCTCCGGCATCTACCGCCCGGTCCACCTGGTGGTGAAGCCGAAGGAGCATATCTCCGGCCTCCGGGTCACCACCAAGTCCCTCTCCCCAGCCGTGCTTCATGTCTCCGCCCACTGCCCGGAGGGGACGGCGGTGCAGGTCTTTGACGGCGATACCCTGGTGGCCGCGGGAGTGCCGGGGGACATCCCGGTCCCCAACGCCAAGCTCTGGGACGCGGAGCATCCCCACCTGTACCGGGTGGTGCTGACCGGCGGCGGCGACGCGGAGGAGGCGACCATCGGCATCCGGCAGCTGACCTGGAGCCCCGCCACCGGGGTGTGCGTCAACGGCAATGAGGTCAAGTTCCGGGGCGCCTGCATCCACCACGACAACGGCTTCCTGGGGGCCTGCGAGTTCGACGCCGCCGCAGAGCGCCGCATCCGCATCCTGAAGGAGGCGGGCTACAACGCCATCCGCAGCGCCCACAATCCCGTCAGCCGGGCCATCCTCCGGGCCTGCGACAAGCTGGGCATGTACGTGATGGACGAGAGCTTCGACATGTGGTACGTGACCAAGACCTACCACGACTACAGCCGGGATTTCGAGGCCAACTACAAGTCCGATATCGCCGCCATGGTGGCGAAGGACTTTAACCACCCCAGCGTGGTGATGTACAGCATCGGCAACGAGAACAGCGAGCTGGGGGAGGAGCGGGGCCTTGCTCTTATGAAGGAGCAGGCGGACCTGGTCCGTTCCCTGGACTCCACCCGCATCGTCACCATCGGGGCTAACCTGATGCTTATGGGCCGGAGCATCTACAAGGCGACGCCGGACTACAAGCGGGAGCCCCTGGACCCCAAGGACAACAAGGACCTAATGGCCCAGCTGGACAAGCAGAGCTCCACCGGCTTCAACATGGCGATGAATATGCTGCCTGCCATGATGATGAACGCCAGCAAGGGGAAGAAGAACGGCGAGAAGGTGGACAAGCTGATCCAGAACGTGGACGTCCTGGGCCTCAACTACGGCACGCCGCGGTATGAGGAGGACATGAAACGTGACCCAAATCGGATATATTGCGGCAGCGAGACCATGACCCACGCCATCGTGGACAACTGGGAAGCCGTAAAAAAGTACCACCAGGTCATAGGCGATTTTGTCTGGACCGGCTGGGACTACCTGGGGGAGGCCGGGACCTGCGGCGCGTGGGACTACCCGGAGTGGGGCGGCCTGGGGCTCTTCGATGGGGCCGGTACGGTGGACGCCACCGGGTACAAGACCGCTGCGGACTACTACATGCAGATCGAGTACGGCACCTATTGCAAGCCCTACATCGCCGTGAAGCCCGTGTCCCTCAGCGGCCACAAGTACTTCAAGGGCGCTTGGCGTATGACCAACGCCATCCACAGCTGGAGCTGGAACGGCTTTGAGGGGAAGAAAGCCGAGATCGAGGTCTACGGCATCGGTGAGTTTGCCGAACTGTTCCTGAATGGCAGGAGCCTAGGCCGGAAGGCCCTGAAAAAGAACAAGGCCATTTTCAAGACCACCTATCAGCCCGGCACCCTCATGGTCCATGTTTACGGTGCCAACGGGAAGCTCTGGGGTGAAGATATCCTCCGCACCGCCGGGGCGGAGACGCAGCTGAAGGTGTGGGCCGAGAGGACGGAGATCGCCGCCGGGGAACAGGACCTGTGCTACATCAACATTGAGCTTACCGACGGCGCGGGCGAGCTGAAGCCTGCCCAGGACAGGGAGGTCCAGGTGAAGGTGGAGGGCGCCGCCGCCGCGCTGGCCGCCCTGGGCAGCGCCCGCACCAGGACGGATGAGGTATTCCACAAAGACCACCATCTGACCCACTTCGGCAGGGCCCAGGCTATCCTGCGCTCCGGGACCGCGCCGGGGACGACCGTACAGGTGACTGTCAGCTGCCAGGGCTGCGAGAGCGTCACTCTGGAGATCGCGGTGAAGTAATCCTTACTATCGCTCCCCAAGGATCAATCATAATGGAAATACCGGACGCCCTCCCAATGCGCAAGCATTGGGAGGGCGGCTTAGTGTATCGAAAAGCCTCGCAGCGTTTTGCGCCTGGGAGCGAAATAGAGCGGAAATGTTGAACGGGTGAACAACAAATCACTGCCTTGCAGGAAATAAGAGAGAAGGCATAGGAAAGCATCCGCAATTCCTGCCGATTCGCCGGATCATTGGACACGAGCCGTATTTTGAAGAACCGCCCGGTTGCTTACCGTGCTCTCATTTTTGTTTAGTGGCCAGAAAAATATATTTTACTGTCCGTTTTTTTGGACACATCCTGGGGTATACTGTTCTCAGAAACAAGGGGAAGGGCCCCACACGAAAGGAGTATGCAGTATGAAGGGCTATTACAACAACGTGGGTTACATGGGCAAGGTGGACGGGCAGTGGGTCCTGTTCGCCAGTGAGCAGGACTACCGGGAGTACATGGAGGCGCAGGACGAGGAATGAGCCGTGGAACGCGCAGGGGAGAGGGGGCAGCGCCGCTGTCCCCTCTCCCTGTTTTATTGGAGTTGACTGCCGGGACCTCAACGGGGTATACTAGGGAAAACAGAGGGAGGCGGAAACCATGAGCGGAGAGGACATGAAGATCGGCTGTGTGGTCATGGCGGCGGGGAACGCCCGGCGCTTCGGGGACAACAAGCTGGCAAGAGAGCTGGCGGGCAAGAGCCTCATCCGGCGGGCGATGGAGGCCGTGCCGGCGGAGGAGTTTTCCACGGTGGCGGTGGTGACCCAGTACCCGGAGGTGGAGGCTCTGGCGGAGGAGTTCGGCTTTCTCACTGTGCGGAATCTCCACCCGGACTGGGGGATCAGCCACACCATCTATCTGGGCCTGGCGGCGCTGGGGGAGTGCGGCGCGGCCATGTTCCTGGTGTCGGACCAGCCGCTCCTGCGGCGGGAGACCGTAAAAGCGGAGGTGGATTTTTTCCGCCGGCATCCGGACAAGCTGGTGGGACTGAGCCACAGCGGGGTCAGGGGTAACCCCTGCATATTCCCCGCAAAATACTTTGCGGAGCTCCGGGAGCTCCGCGAGGACCACGGGGGGAGCACTGTGATCCGGCGGCACAAAAATGAACTGCTGCTGTTTGAAACAGCAGCAGAGGAGCTGACCGATGTGGATACAGAGCAGGCGCTGTGGGGGCTCCGCCCCCACCGGGATTGATAGGCACCCTGGGGGTGCCTGCCGTCCCCTGGTTACTTTTCCCTTGCAGGAAAAGTAACCAAAAGTGCACTCAAGAAAACCAGAAATGGTTTTCTTGAGAATCTTTCCTTATTTTTTGTTTTATTTTGCGCTCGCCCTTTGGCTGGTTTGGTCTAAACCGAGCCAGGATCCGTGTATGAGGCGAAGCGACTGTTTGAGTATGTCCTCAAGGACAGTGAAGCGCTGGTGCAGGGGCGCATTGGGTGCGTTTGTCGTTTTGCGCTTGTCCGACTGCGTCCTGCTCCGTTCCACTACGCATAAGACAGATTTCCGTATACGGCTCGATACGAAACATTCATCAATTGCGTAGTGGAACGGAGCAACCAGCAGTAAGAATACGGCAAAAAACAGCAGTATCGATGAATGCTTTCCCTGGTTCCTAGTTCAACCACCCATCTGCCCTTAACCGTCATCCCCGAGGATTCTTAAGGGGCCCCAGCCCCTTAAGCAACTTTTTGGTTACTTTTTGTTTGCATAAAAAGTAACCCAGGGTGCGCAGGGACCGCCAGGTCCCTACCAGACCCGGCAGGGGCCGGAGGCCCCTTACACAGGGCCCGCCCCCAGCTTTTTGGTGACTTTTTGCAGAAGCAAAAAGTCATTTTTCCTCCAGGGTCTCGAGAAGAAAGCTGACGGGGCGGAAGCCGTCATTACAGGATATCATGGCGGACCGCTTGTTCTTCATCCAGCCATCGTAAATATCTTCCCCTCCGTAAGCCAGGGTCATCACAAAGGGCGATACCGTGTCCCAGGCGCTGTCGCAGAAGCCCTCCGGCTTTTTCCAGCCGTCCGCGATGAACACCCGGCCTACCTCCATGTCACAGGGGTGCTCCATGGGATTCTCGTATTGCGCCATCAAATCCGTGTAGCACGCCATCCGCATTACGGTGATTTTTACTCTTTTCATGGCCGATGACCTCCGATTATAACTGAGCTGATGCGTGGAGACAATTATCCGCACGAGTATTTTGTAGATATGCTGCGGGATATTGACGAATATGAGCGATACTGTGAAAACCATCCTGGATATAAATAACAGGGCGGTCATGGCGATCGCAAATATCAAGCGAGTCTATGAGGAACATACGAGGAATGGTGATTTTCTCGGTGGGGTGTAATCTGTCTTTTGGATAGATTAGCAATAAAAATAGGGACTTATCGTTGTGGTAAGTCCCTATTTTTTTGAGATATGAATAGTTTTTGTATAATATTGATAGTGTCAATTACACTCGGATGACATGATAATCTTAGGTCTGGGGTAATTAAAATCAAATGGGGTAATGGGAAAATTCTCAATTTTATTATGATACTTTTTGGAATGGGAACAATGATTATAAACGAAATATGAAATAAAATTGCAACTATTTATTGGCATTAGTCGGAAGTTGGCCGCATCGTCGGAAACAGCAGCACGTCCCGGATGGACCCGGAGTCGGTGAGGAGCATGACCAGCCGGTCCACGCCGAAGCCCAGGCCGCCGGTGGGGGGCATGCCGTACTCCAGGGCCGTCACGTAGTCGTAGTCCACCTGGGCCTTGCTCTCCGGGTCCAGGGCCTTCCGCTCCGCCACCTGGCGCTCGAAGCGGCCCCTCTGGTCGATGGGGTCGTTCAGCTCCGAGAAAGCGTTGCCGAACTCCGTGGCGTTGATGAAGTACTCGAACCGCTCCGTGAAGGCCGGGTCGTTTGGCTTGCGCTTGGCCAGGGGGCTGATCTCCACCGGGTAGTCGTAGATGAAGGTGGGCTGGATCAGCTTCTCCTCCACGAAGGCGTCGAAGAACTCCGCCAGGATGGCGCCCTTGGTGGGCAGCTCCGGCAGGTCCACATGGTGCTCCTTGGCCAGGGCCACGGCCTCCTCGTCGCTGGCCACGGCGGCGAAGTCCACGCCGGAGTATCGCTTCACCGCCTCCACCATGGTCATCCGCTCCCAGTGGCCCAGGTCGATCTGCTGGCCCTGGTAGGGGACCACCAGGCCGCCGCAGACCTTCTGCGCCACGGTCTGCATCATCTCCTCCACCAGGTCCATCATGCCCACATAGTCGGTGTAGGCCTGGTACAGCTCGATGGTGGTGAACTCCGGGTTGTGCTTGGTGTCCATGCCCTCGTTGCGGAAGATGCGGCCCACCTCGTAGACCCGCTCCATGCCGCCCACGATGAGGCGCTTCAGGTACAGCTCCGTCTCGATGCGGAGGACCATGTCCATGTCCAGGGCGTTGTGGTGGGTGAAGAAGGGCCGGGCGGAGGCGCCGATCTCGAAGGGGGTGAGGATGGGGGTGTCCACCTCCAGGAAGCCCTTGCCGTCCAGATAGGAGCGCAGCTCCCGGAGGATGAGGCTCCGCTTGACGAAGGTGTCCATGACCTCCGGGTTCACGATCAGGTCCACATACCGCTGGCGGTAGCGGGTCTCCCGGTCGGTGAGGCCGTGGAACTTCTCCGGCAGGGGCAGCAGGGACTTGGAGAGCAGGACGATCTCCCTGGCCCGGACGCTCATCTCGCCCCGCTGGGTGCGGAACACCTCGCCTCTGACGCCCACGATGTCGCCGATGTCGTACTTCTTGAAGCGGTCATAGGCCTCGGCGTCCATCTCGTCCTTCCGGGCGTAGAGCTGGATGCGGCCGGACTTGTCCTGGAGGTCGCAGAAGCTGACCTTGCCCATGCCGCGCTTGCTCATGAGGCGGCCGGCCACGGTGACGGGGGCGTTCTCCAGCTGGTCGAAGTGGTCCTTGATCTCCTGGGCGTGGTGGGAGACGGGGAACTTGGTCTCCTGGAAGGGGTCGCGGCCTTCCTCCTGGAGGGCGGCCAGCTTCTCCCGGCGGATGCGCAGGATGTCGCTGAGCTCCTGCTGCGAGGCGGGGGCGTTGTTCTTTTCTGCCATGGTGTCTCTCCTCTTTGGTGTAGAAAACGTGTTAGCGCTCGATCTTGTCCACGGTGTACTCCATCTCGCCGGCGGGGGCGGCGACGGTGACGACCTGGCCCTCCTGGGCGCCCATGAGGGCCTTGCCGAAGGGGGAGTCCTCGCTGATGACGCCGTGCATGGCGTCGGCCTCCTGGCTGCCCACGATCTTGACGGTGCGGCTGCGGCCGTTGGCCACGGCGGTGACGGTGACGGTGGAGCCGATGGTGACCTGCCCGGTGGGCATGTCGTCCTCCTCGATGATGACGGCGTGGAGCAGGACGTTCTCCAGCTCGCCGATGCGGGAGTACAGCTTGCCCTGTTCGTTCTTGGCCTCGTCGTACTCGCTGTTCTCGCTCAGGTCGCCGAAGCCCCGGGCGACCTTGATCATCTCAGCGACTTCGTCGCTGCGGGTGGTCTTCAGGTAGTTCAGTTCCTTCTCCAGCTCGTCGAAGCGGGCCTGACTCATCTTGAATTCTTTTTTTCCTGCCATAGCGGGCATCAATCCTTTCCTTCATTCCAAAAGCGGCGGGAGCACAGGGTGCTCCGCCGCGGTCCGTTATTTACCATCTTTGCATTATATCGGGATTTCCGTGTCCTGTCAACAACAAAATTGGAGTAAAATTGGATGGTAAAATTGGATGGGTAATTTGGACGGCGGACGCACCGGCGGATGCGTCCGCCGCCGGGAGAGGGGAGGGCTCTTTGAGCGGGCTTCATAATCCCGCCCGCCCCGCCAGACAGAAAGGCAGCTCCATCCGGTTGGCCTCCAGCAGCACCTTGTCCCGGAGGATGTCCTCCGCCGGGCCGTCCGCCACCACCTGTCCGCTGGACATGAGGATCACCCGCCGGCAGGTGTCCAGGATCATGTCCAGGTCGTGGGAGGTGATAAGCTTGGTCTGGGGCAGGTCCCGGATGGTGTTGATGACCACCCGCCGGTTGTAGGGGTCCAGGGCGGAGGTGGGCTCGTCCATCAGCACCGCCTCCGGCTCCATGGCCAGGACGGTGGCGATGGCGGCCATGCGCTTCTCGCCGCCGGAGATGCGGTGGTTGTGGCGGTGCTTCAGCTCCGTGAGGCCCAGGCGCGCCAGCACCCCGTCCACCCGCTTCTCCGCCTCCTCCCGGCTGAGGCCGTAGTTTAGGGGGGCGAACATCATGTCCTCGTACACCGTGGGCATGAACATTTGGTGGTCGGAGTTCTGGAGCACGAAGCCCAGCTTCCGCCGGACCTCGGCCAGGCTGTCTCTGCCCACCTCCCGGCCGTCCACTAGGATGCGGCCCTCGCCCTGGAGCAGGCCCAGCAGCAGCTTCATCACCGTGGATTTTCCCGCGCCGTTGGCGCCGATGAGGCCCACGGCCTCCCCGTCCCCGATGGTAAAGGACAGGTCCCGGATCACCGGGCGGCCCGGCTCATAGGCAAAACTCACGTGTTGAAATTCGATCACAGGCGTCACCTCACAAACAGACTTCCCAGCAGCCGGGCCGCGGGGACCAGCCGCAGCGCCAGGAACAGGGCGGAGCAGCCCGCCAGATAGGCCCCATCGGAGAGTCCGAAGGGCTTCATGGGGGCGTAGTGGAAGTGGTCATGGTACCCCCGCAGGAGCATACTGCTGTAGAGCTCCTGGGCCCGGTCCATGCTCCGCAGCAGGAGCTGGCCCAGGAAGGAGCCCCAGGCGGAGACGTGGATGCCCTTCTGCCCCGGGGCCCGCAGATGGTAGGCGTCGGTCATGATGGCCAGCTCCTCGGTCATCACCCCCACATAGCGGTAGGTCAGCAGCAGCAGCGTCACCAGCAGCCCCGGCACATGGAGCTTCCGCAGGGCGGCGCAGAGGCTGTCGATGGAGGTGGTGGCGATCAGCAGGAAGGAGGCCATCAGGCACAGCACCCCCTTCAGCATCAGGGTCAGCATACTGACCACGCCGCCGGACACCGGCACCGTCCCCAGATACAGGATGGGGGCGCGGTCAAAAAACGGGTTGAAGATCCCCACCGCCAGCACCAGGGGCAGGACGATGCGGAGCTTGTAGAAGCAGACGTGGACCGGGATGCCGCTGATCTGGAACAGCAGCACCGGCCACAGCAGCATCACGATGAGCCCGCTGAGCTGGTACTTGCCGAAAGACAGCACCACGGCGATATAGACCACGGTGGTCAGGAGCTTCGCCGTGGGGCAGAGGGAGTGGATGGGGGAGGACCCGGCCGCGAGGCTGTCCATCTCCCCCAGCTCCCGCAGGGCTTTCTGCATCTTGTTCATAGTTCCTCATAGACAAACCGGCAAGGGGCATCGCCAGATGCCCCTTGCACGTATTGGATCATAGATCAGTGGTGCTTTCTCTTTCGGAAAAAGCCCCCGGCCAGACAGATGATCACCGAGACGCCGGCCACCATAACGGAACCCACGATGCCGGACACGGAGGTGCCCACGGCGCTGTCGCTGCCGGAGAAGGCATAGTCCGGCAGGAAGGAGGTGGCCTCCTGGATGGCCCCCGCTTTGTCGGCGGCGGCGCTGCTGACGCCGAAGTTGTCCTCGTCCAGGCCCATATTCTCGCTGTAACCCGCCTCGGCGTTGCCGAAGAGGGCCCACTCCAGACCGTCGGGGTTGGAGCTGGCCAGCAGGCTCAGCCCGCCGCCCACCACCAGCGCGGCGGCGGCCAGGGTGGCGATGGTGGCCCGGAGGGAGCGCTTGCCGCTCTCGCCCTTGGCGTCCACGTCCCGCAGCAGCTCCGGCCGGGACTGGTAGACGAACACCAGCACCGCGGCGGTGACGAGGCCCTCCACCATGCCGATGGCCAGATGGATGGGCTGCATCAGGGCGCAGAACGCGCCCAGGGGCAGCTCGGTGATGCCGGAGAGGCTGGTCTCCAGGACCACAGAGAAGGACCCCAATTGCAGCGTCAGCACACAGCCCAGGATCGAGGCCAGGATGATCCGGGCCCGCTGGCCCGCCTTCTCCCCCATGCCCGCAAAGAGGCGGCTCCGCTGGATGGGCCGCCATATCAGGTAGTATCCCACAAAGCAGCCGTAGAACGCCATGTTCCAGACATTGGCCCCCAGGGCCATCAGTCCTCCGTCGGCGAAGAAGAGACTCTGGATCGCCAAAATCACGATCATGGACAGGAACCCGGCCTGGGGCCCCAGCAGGGCGGAGAGCAGCATCCCGCCGCACATGTGGCCGGAGGACCCGGTGCCGGGGATGGTGTAGTTGATCATCTGACCGGCGAAGACCAGGGCCGCGGACACCGCCATGGTGGGCAGCTTCTGGGGTTCGTCGTCCTTGCGCAGCTGGTGGATGGAGAGGCCGGCGGCGGTGCCGGAGGCCACATACATGGTGGCCGCCACGGCGGGGGCCAGCAGGGCATCGGCCATATGCATAGTCATTCCCTCATTTCAGAAAAGATAGGTTTTCGATGCATCTGACCGTACTATATCACAAATTT
Organism: uncultured Oscillospiraceae bacterium; assembly: GCA_947589745.1. Lineage (GTDB taxonomy): Bacteria > Bacillota > Clostridia > Oscillospirales > Oscillospiraceae > Pelethomonas. Next base: position 840 of record CANQCS010000079.1, on the reverse strand, counting down.
TCGCGGGCACAAGCCCGGTGGGGGGATATTATTTTTGCCTTAAGAGAAAAAATTTTCCAGCGTCCCCGTGCTTCCTCTTACAGGAGCCTGTCCTTGAAGTACCCCTCGGCGCAGTACAGGGCGGCGGCGGGGCTGTGGCCGGTCACCCGGTCCTTGGCGATGAGGGTGGTGACCAGGGCGTCGGAGTATTTGTAGAACATGGAGTCGTGGCCCACGCAGAGGCCCAGGGCGATGTTGAACTGGGTATGCTGCTCATTCAGAAGCATGGCCTGGGCGATGGGATTGCACATGGGCTCAAACGCACCGGGGTGGACCTTGTGTTCCTCGGGGATGCCCACACAGGTCTTGTCGATGCCGCCGGTCTTGCAGATGACGGACACAACCTCCAGCCCGGCCCGGCGGAGGAGGTTGTCCACTACCTGGGCCTCCTTCCGGAGTCCCCGGCAGAAGGCCAGGCCCACCTTTTTGTACCCCATTCGGAGGCAGAGCTGGATGGTCTCCTTGACCCTGGGCCACTGGCAGTAGCCCAGGGCCTCCAGCTCGGAGGCGGTGATATAGAAGCTCCTGTTTTCCTCCAGCTGGTAGGCCTCCAGGGCCCGGGACATGAGGGAATTGTCCCGCATGGGACAGTTCCCGGGCAGGTGTTCAGGCGCGGCCTGACCGCAGGACTGGATGGCGCATTGGGCACAGGTATACATGGGAAGCACTCCTTTCTATGGGGGGTTGGGGGCCTCCGGCCCCACCAGGCCCGTATGCACCCCCGGGCGGGGTGCGCCCCTGGCCTACTTTTCCCCCACGGGAAAAGTAGGCAAAAGCGTGCTCAAGAAAACCAGGAATGGT